>CAMDKT010000078.1 GCA_945900935.1 Candidatus Sulfopaludibacter sp. SbA3
TCCTGGCCACCAACAACTATGAAGGCGGTCAGATGGCCGGTCGCGCGCTGGCCCGTTTGCTGAACGGCAACGGCAAAGTCGCCATGGTGCTGCACGCCCCAGGGAGCGGTTCCACCATGGACCGCGAACGCGGCTTCGAGGATGTCATCAAAGCCGAATTCCCCGGCATCACGATTGTCGCCACGCAATTCGGTCTGTCGGATCGCTCCAAAGCCATGGCCGCCACGGAGAACATTCTCACCGCGCACCCCGCATTGGACGGCCTCTTCGCTTCTTCGGAGCCGTCGAGTATGGGCGCATCGCTTGCGTTAAAATCCCGTTCGCTGGGCGGAAAAGTGCATCTCGTCGCGTTCGATTCCAGCGACGGCATGGTGGACGATCTCAAAGCCGGCGTTATCGCCGCCATGGTCGTCCAGGACCCCTACCGCATGGGGCACGACGCGGTGAAAACCCTCGTCGACAAACTCAACGGACAGACGCCGCCGAAGCGCATCGATCTCAGCGCGCGCGTCATCACCAGCGGCGATCTCGATAAAATGGAAGTGCAGCGTCTGCTCGTACCCAACGTAAAAAAATAATGTCAGCCATTCCCGAATCCATTCAAAACGCCGCGTCACTCGACGAAGCCTTAAACCAGACATTGCAGCACTTCGCCGCCGATAGCGGGACCATTCATCTTCTGGACGCCGCCGCCGGCCTGCTGCATTTGAAGGCCGCCAGCGCCGGTATCCCGGAGTTCGTGCTTCAAACCGTGCGTACCGTCCCGGTAGGGAAGGGAATGGCCGGACTCGCCGTCGAGCGAGCCACGCCCGTCACCGCCTGCAACATGCAAACCGACGTTTCCGGCGATGTCCGGCCCGGCGCGGCCTTGCCGCCGGAGCCCTCGGCATCGCCAACCGCGCCGAGCGCACGTTTACCGATGACGAACAGCAACTTCTTCTAGCCATCGGCGAGCATCTGGCGGCGAAGCATGGCTGATCCATTTTTCGTCGTCGAACACAAGGCCCTCGAAGCCTTCGCCCAGCAACTTCTGGAAGGCGCGGGAGTCGCACCGCACCGCGCCGCGCTGGTCGCGTCGAATCTGATATTCGGCAATCTCCGCGGCGTCGATTCCCACGGGATGCAGTTGCTTCCCTACTACGTCGAGCAACTCAACAGCGGCCTGATCGACGGCGCGCAGGACGGCGCTCCCATCAACGAATCCGGCGCAACGATGCTGTATAACGCCGCCAACGGCCTCGGCGCGGTGACATCGGACATCTGCTGCGGCCATGCCATCCGTCTGGCCAAAGCCAACGGCATCGCCTTCGTCGTCGCCCGCGACGCTAACCATTTCGGCGCCGCCGCCTACTGGGGCCGCCGCATCTCTCGCGAAGGCCTCATCGGCTTCGCCTTCTGCAACGCTTCGCCAATCGTTCCCCCATTCCAAGCCAAGGAGCCGCGCCTCGGCACCAACCCCATCTGCATGTCCGTGCCCGGCCCCGAAGACACAAGCTGGCTGCTCGATATGGCCACCACCACCGTCGCCGCCAACCGCATTTTCAAGGCCTATCACAACAAGCAGGAAGAGATCCCCGCCGGTTGGGCCATGGACAAAGAAGGCCGTCCGACCACGAGTACCAACGAAGCCTTTCACGGACTGGTGATGCCGCTCGGCGGGTATAAAGGGACGGGCCTCGCCGTGATGGTGGAGATTCTCTGCGCCATCCTCGGCGGCGGCGCTATGAGCACCGAAGTCGGCGGGCTGCGCGTGAAGGATCGGCCAATGGGAGTGAGCCATTCGTTCCTCGCCATTGACCCCGCCCGCTTCACCGGAGCCGCCGAGTTCGACACCCGCATGGACAAGCTAACCAACTATCTGCACAGCGCAGCGCCCGGCGCCGGTTTCGACGAAGTGCTGATCGCCGGCGAACCCGAAGCCCGCTTCGAAAAAGCGCGTGCCGAAAACGGCATTCCGCTAGGCCCCGGCGAATGGCAGCGGCTGCTCGATTGGGCCGCCAAGTTCAACATCGCTCCGCCAGCCTCCAACCACAATGCCTAGAAGAAAGATCGCAATTTCGATGGACGACTCGCTCATGGAACAGGCAGACCAGGCCGCTCGCGATGTCGGGTTGAGCCGCAGAGGCTTGATCGCCGAGGCCGTTCGGGACCTCCTTCAACGCCGTTGCCGAACCCGGATTACCTCGCAATTGAATCAGTCATACGCGAGCGAGCCCAGCCCGGATGAGCGCCGCCTGGTCCGAAAATTTAGAACGAAACTTACCGTCGTGGATCGTTGGTGAAAGCGATCCGCCAAGGCGACGTATATTGGCTCGACTTCGGCCCGTCCTTGGGTTCGGCCCTGGCGAATCGCCACCACCACCACCACCGTGGTCTGCTTAATCACATCGAACATCGAACGTGCCGCGGCGCCGGGAAACGTCGCAGTGAAAAGGGGCGATACGGGGCTTCCACGCCCCAGTGTCGTGAATGTATCAAGGGAACTAGCACCTCGCCTACTTCAACCCCTCCGCCCAATTCAGAACCAAATGAATCCCCGCCTGCTCGACGCCTGCGGGACCGCGATTTCGGTTGTAATTCTGGACGGGCGTTGCCCGGATCGGCACCGAGAAATAAATAGGGAGCATTGCACACTATAAATAAAGTAACTCCACCCGCACATGAAACGGCACCAACTCCCGCCGCCGTAACTCCACCTGTTTCACAAACTCAGCGCGATACTCGCGATCCGTCATCGCGTCATAAAACTGCTTCCACGCCACCCGCGCCTCCGCCTCCATTCGGGGAATCCATTTATGGGGCGTCCACTGCTTTTCCTCCAATCGGAAGTAACCCAAATGGTCCAGATGTGCCTGCGCATGTTCGCGCCACTCCGTCCGCCACGTCGGCAGATCCCAGGGCCGCGCCTTATCGACATCCAAATAATCCGTCGCCAGAATATGGTCCGCCCGCTCCTCCAGCAACAGAAAATTGTCCACATTCCGATAGTGCAGCAGAAACGCCCGCGCCGCGTGAGTCCGCCACGGAGCCGCGCCAAACATCGCGTGATGCCCCGCCGAAAGCAGATAGGTGTACTCGAAGGCGACCGGCTCGATCGCCGCCATCCGTTGTTCCCGCGTCGGTATCATTCCAACTATGCTACTCCCTCTCACGCTCGCCCGTTTCGACGCGCCGCGTTACAATACCGAAGAGCATGCCTTCTGAAACGCCCCCCGGTTGGAACTTTGAACAAGGTCTATCCGATCTCGAAACCGTCGTCAAAGAACTCGAATCCGGTGACCTCCCCCTCGAAAAAGCCATCGAAATATTCGAGCGCGGCGTCACCCTCAGTGACCGCTGCCGGAAAGAACTGGAAGACGCCGAAACCCGCGTCGAAATCCTCCTCAAACGCGGCGACAAAATCGAAGCTGAACCCTTCAAACCCACCAACGAATGAACCTGAAAGAATATTTGGCCGCCCGCGTCCAAGCCGTCGATGCCGCACTCGAACGCTGGGTTCCCGCCGAGACTGTCCCGCCTCAAACCATCCATCGCGCGATGCGGTATAGCCTCTTTGCCGGCGGTAAACGTATCCGCCCAGTCCTCTGTATCGGTGCCGCGGAAGCGGTTGCAACCGCCAACAATGGCATCGAAGACGCAGCCTGCACGCTCGAAATGATTCACACCTATTCGCTGATTCATGACGATCTGCCTGCCCTTGATAACGACGATCTCCGCCGGGGCCGCCCCACCAACCACGTCGTCTTTGGCGATGCCATGGCCATCCTCGCCGGGGACTCTCTCCTCACCCTGGCGTTCGAAGTCCTCAGCAAACTCCCCCATGCCAATGACGCCGTCAAGGCCAGCCTGATCAAAGAACTCGCCACCGCCTCCGGCACTGTCGGCGGCATGATCGGCGGCCAGGTCCACGACATCGAAGGCGAGCGCCAAACGCCCACTGCTGCCCTTCTCGAATCCATCCATCGTGCCAAAACCGGCGCGCTTCTCAGAGCTAGCGTCCGCATGGGAGCCATCTACGCTGGAGCCTCACACGATCAACTCGCGGCCCTCTCCAGCTATGGCGAACACACCGGCCTCGCCTTCCAAATCGTCGACGATATTCTCGACGTCGAACAGTCGTCCGAAACCCTTGGCAAAACCGCCGGGAAGGACCAGGCCCAGCAAAAAATCACCTTCCCCGCCGTCTATGGCCTCGATCAATCCAAGCGTATGGCCGAACAGGAACGCCAAGCCGCTCACGATGCCCTTACCCCCTTTGGCGATAGCGCCGCTCCGCTCCGCGAACTCGCCGATTTCATCGTGAATCGCAACGCATGAAGACGCGCCTGGATCAGCTTCTGTACGACCGCGGGCTGGCCCCCTCCCGCGAAAAAGCCAAAGCTCTCATCCTCGCCGGTGAAGTGAAAGTCAACGGCCAGCGTTCCGACAAAGCCGGCAAAGAAATCGACGCGGACGCCGCCATCGAAGTCGCCGCCCCTCCCCCCTACGTCGGCCGCGGCGGTTTCAAAATTGCCAAGGCGCTCGACCATTGGGCACTCAATCCCAGCGGCTGGATCTGCCTTGATATCGGCTCGTCAACAGGCGGCTTCACCGACTGCCTGCTGCAGCGCGGAGCCGCCCGCGTCTACGCCTTCGACGTTGGCACAAATCAAATGGAGTGGAAACTCCGCAACGATCCCCGCGTCGTCCTTCGCGAAGGCGTCAACGCCCGCAACCTGCAACCAACCGACACCGCCGAAAAAGCGAAATTAGCCGTCTGCGACGTCAGTTTCATCTCCGTCACAATAATTCTCCCCGTTCTCCCCCCGCTTCTGTGCGAAGATGGCGAACTGGTCATCCTCGTGAAACCGCAATTCGAAGTCGGCCGTGAACAAGTCGGAAAAGGCGGCATCGTCCGCGACCCCGCGCTGCACCAGCAGGCGATTGACCGCGTCGCCAAAGCCGCCATCGCGCTCGGCTACCGCGCCGAAGTCATCGACAGCCCCATCCTCGGCGCCGAAGGCAACAAGGAATTTCTCCTCTATGCAAGACATTAAAACTGTCGGCATCCTCTCGCGGCCAAACGTTGACTCCGCCCCCGAAGTCCTCACCAAACTTCTCGCCTGGCTCGACGAACGCGGCATCGAAGCCCGTCTCGATCTCGTCTCCGCCGGTTACCTCAACCGCACGGACGGCATCAGCCGCGATCATGTCCCCGATGGCGCCCAGCTCATCATCGTCCTCGGCGGCGATGGCACGCTCCTCTCCGCCGCCCGCGCCATTAACGGCCGCGACATTCCGCTCTTCGCCGTCAATCTCGGCAGTCTCGGATTTCTCACCGCCATCACCGTTGAGCAGTTATTTCCTGAACTCGAACGCCTCCTCCGCGGCGAGCACCGCATCGGCATCCGCCGCATGTTGCACTGCGACGTATTCCGGGGCGACGAGCGCGTGGCTAGCTTCACCGCCCTCAACGACGTCGTGCTCACCAAGATGGCACTCGCCCGCGTCATCGACCTCGAGGTCTACTGGGACAAACACTTCATCTGCAAATATAAAGCCGATGGGCTCATTATCTCGACGCCAACGGGTTCGACAGCCTATTCGCTCGCCGCTGGCGGGCCGATCATCCTGCCGCAGGTGGCTGCGTTCACCATCACTCCCATCTGCCCGCACATGCTTACCAATCGCCCGGTGATCGTGCCCGATTCGGGCGAAATCACCGTGTGGGCGCGCAGCGAGGACGAGGAGATCTATCTCACCGTTGACGGCCAGGTGGGACAGCCTCTCAAACGGAATGACCGCGTGGTCTGCCGCAGTTCCGCGCACACGTTGCAGCTCGTCCGGCCGCCGAAGATGTTGTTCTTCGATGTCCTCCGTCAAAAATTGAAATGGGGAGAACGATAAATGGGTATTCTCGGCAAGGTTTCAGCCACCGGCTGGATTTTTATTGCGATGGCGTTCGGCGTGGCGCTCGGCGTCTTCGCCCCCGATGTGGCTAAGGAGCTTACGCCCGCCAGCAACATCTTTCTGAAACTGATTAAGAGCATTATTGCACCGCTGCTCTTTGCGACTCTCGTCTACGGCATCGCCGCCTCCGGCAACGTTAAGACGATGGGCCGGGTTGGCGGTAAAGCGATCCTGTACTTTGAAATCGTCACTACCGTCGCCCTTTTCCTGGGGCTTGCCGCCGTCAACATCATCAAGCCCGGCGTCGGCCGGCACGTCGAACCATCGTCCGCCGCCGCCCCGGCCATCCCGGTGCTCAAACAGCCTCCGACAGTCGGCGAAATCCTCGAGCACACCTTTCCCGCCAGCATCATCGACGCCATGGCCAAGGGCGAAGTCCTCCAACTCGTCGTCTTCTGCTTCATCTTTGGCGCCGCCTGCACCGCCATCGGCGATAAGTCAAAACCGATCGTCGAATGGTGCGAGTCATTAGCCGAAGTTATGTTCCAATACACGCGCTATGTGATGATGCTCGCGCCAATAGGAGTCGGCGCGGCCATAGCTGTAACTGTAGGCGCCAAAGGACTAGGAGTCTTATTCACGTTAGGCAAGTTATTAGTAACAATGTACGCCGCGTTAATTATCTTCGTCGTCTTCGTTCTCGGCGCGGTAATCGTTATCTGCCGCATCCCCATGGGCCGATTCATCCAAGCGGTAAAGGAGCCATGGCTCATCGCCTTCTCCACCGCCTCCAGCGAAGCGGCGCTCCCCAAAGCCCTCGAAAATATGGAGAAATTCGGCGTTCCCAAGCACATCGTCAGCTTCGTGCTGCCAACCGGATATAGCTTCAACCTCGACGGAACGACACTCTATCTCTCCGGAGCCTCCGTATTCTGCGCCCAGGTCGCCGGCATTGAACTAACATGGAGTCAGCAACTCCTGATGATGCTAACGCTCATGCTCACCAGCAAAGGCGTAGCCGGAGTTCCTCGCGCCTCACTGGTCATCCTCTCGGGCACAGTAGCCACATTCGGCATTCCCGCCGAAGGCATCGCCATGATACTGGGAATTGACGCGATTCTGGACATGGCGCGAACGTCAGTTAACGTCCTGGGCAATTGCCTCGCCACCGCCGTCGTCGCGAGATGGGAAGGTGTCGATTTGAGCAAAGCCCCGGAATTAGTGGAGTCGTAACGCAGGACCCTTCATCCTAAATCCGGCGGTTGAGCCGGCCAGAATGGCCTGTCACGGCCGCGTTTATTGAGCGCCGCAACTGCTCCGCGCTTCACCCAATGGGTGAGGGCGAACCACACGCGGCGACCGTGTGGACATTGCAGCCGACCGCGGATGACAGCGATGAACCGCCGTTTTCAGGTTCATTTACCTAGGATTTCTGCCGAAGCGGGATTATGATCAGGGTAAGTTCCGGGGAGGTAAGCGTCATGACATGCATGAAATTCGTGCTGGTAACGTTGACCGTTCTGTTGCCGGGCTGCCGGGCGTTGCCTCCGGAAAAAGCCGTGAATTCCGCGAAAAAGATAACATCGTCGGCAACCGAGCCGGATGTCGAAGCTATCCGCCAGCTCCTGGGGCGGTTGAGCGCAGCGATCAACACCAATAACTCCCAGCGATCCGTCGCGCTCTTTACCGAGCATGGGACACTCCTGCCCCACGGCGAAGACGCCGTCGTCGGCGATGACAATATTCGTGCCTGGTTTGACAATCAGTTCGAGCACTTCACATACGGGAATAACGAGATGGTCATCGACGAGGTGGAAGTGGGAGGTAACTGGGCCTTCGCTCGCGGTCCGTTTCACCAAACCGTGACGACTGGTAACCGCGGAGCGCCGGTCTCGGTGGAAGGCAAGTACATGATCACTTTTGAACGCCAGACCGATGGCCGCTGGAAAGTGGCCATCGCGATCTGGAATCTCGACAAACCGTCCGCGCCGCAGCCATGAAGGAAGGTGCCTTCCTTCATGGCCGTCGATTCACCGCCGCTCGTAAACCGCCAACAGGTCCACTTTTCGGCCGCGCGAGTCGATGCCTTGGTAGGTGACCGTCAAGCTCTTGCCATCCGTGGATACCACGCGCCTGGAGGTTGCCAGGACGCGATCGGCATGTTTCAGGATTGCCTCGGACGTGTAAGTGTCGATCTGCTTGAGCGCGATCACGTCGGCCTGTGTCGATCCCGTGATGGGGTAATCCTTGCCGTCGTAGTTGGCTGGTGTTCGACGACCGTGGACTTGCCCGCGGCGTCGACTGTTTTGATTGTTACCTTCATCCCAGCGGCAAGCGCTTCATAGATGCGAGTCTGACTTTTTGGCGCTGGACCGGGGTTGTATTTTGATTTGGCTGGGTTTAGCTCCCAGGTTCCCAGTACGGGATCGCCAGCCCATGCGGCGATCACTGAACCCAGCAAAAAAAAAGCACTCGCCGAGCGCGAGCGCCCTTGGAATTTTTCAAAACTGCGAAGTGTTCCATGGCTGCTCCCGGCTCGAAGTATACACCCGCGGGCGAGCCGCCGTTGGGCGGTTTGAGACGGCAACCACGCGGAACACCCCCCGGCCCAATCTCTCACTCCGATTACACGGGACGCGACCGCTCGCTGGTCAACTGCGTTGCAGCCTGTTGCTCCATCGCGTCGGCGACGTCTTCATAGTGCACCTTGCGGTGCAACGAGAAATACACGGCCAACAGCGCCAGCGCCGCCAATGCGGCCAGCATAAATACGAAAGACAACCGCACAATTCCCCGAGTGGGCGCCAACGCCTCGCGGGCGTCCTGCGTCACCAGCACCGTCCAGGCCAGATTCTGGTAGTCGCCTCTCAGCCCGGTGTCGGCGTAGGCGACCAGCTTTTCACCGCCGCCAGACAAGCCAAGCGTTTGGCTGCCCGCCAACGGGAGCGACGCGCCCATTGCCGTCAGAGCCTGCCATTCCGGGGCCTTCACGTTCATCGACAGCGTGGTCCCCGGCCCCGTGATGATCGTGCCGTCTTGCTTCACCAGCATCATCCGCGTCGATGAACCCTGCTGCCGTGTTGCCGCGTCCGGGAAAATCGTCGAAAGCTCCATCAGCACGTCAAGCGCTCCGATGAACGTGTTTGTCGCCGGATCCATGACGGGCACTCCGATTCCTATGTAGCTCGCCTTGGTCACCTCATCGTACAGAATGTCTGTCAAATTCAGCGCGCCTCGGCCCTGCGCCTGGATCTTCTGCCAGAACTCCTCGTCAGCCTGATAGTAGTCCAACGTCTTGTGAGTAGCCGCAATCGCCGCGCCGCGCCCGTCTGTCAGCGTAATGCGCAGCAACCTCCGATCCACCGCCACTTGAGACCTCAGCATCCTCGCAGCCTCGGACCCGAGCATCAGCTTTACCATTGTCTCGGCCGCCGGCGTATTCCAGATTTTCTCGATCCGATTCACCTTTTCCTGAAAGGCCGCGTCACTGGCGTCCCCGTTGGCCCGATTGGCGGCCGTCACCGCGTCCAGCACCGCCGGCATTTGGGCCAGTGCGCCCACCTGAATGACGCGGTCGTGAACGTAGTTCGAAATTCGGCTTGCGCTCGAGGCCGCAATCGTTTCAATATTGCGTCCCGTCACCTCGCGTATTTCGTTGTCCGCGCGGTTCACAATGTACATTCCGAGTATGCTCAGTGGCACCACGGTCAGGCTCAGCCCAATCAATAGTCTCTTGACCGGAACTCGCACTGTAATATCGTCAGCTCGCATTGGATGTCTCCCTTCGCTCGCTTCTCGCCTGCCATCTACGGCAGTACTTGCCTAGATAGTAGCAGGACTCACGCAGACGTGCTGCGTTGTTCGCCTCGATTCAGTTCCTATTTCCGGCGCAGCCCTTGCTAAAATAAATAGATATGCCCGGCCCCGAATCCCAGGATCCAAAGTGAGCCTGATCACCCTCACCGTCCTCGGCTCCGGTACCAGCGTCGGCGTTCCCTCCATCGGCTGCGATTGCGACGTCTGCACTTCCACCGATCCCCGCGATAATCGCCTTCGCCCCTCCGTCTGGCTTCGCTATAACAACAAAGACATCGTCATCGACACCACGCCCGATTTTCGCTACCAGGCCCTCCGCGTCCGCATCCCGAAGCTCGACGCCATCCTTCTCACCCACGGCCACGCTGATCACATTCTCGGCCTCGACGACGTTCGCCCCTTCAACTTCCGCCAGTCCGGAGCCATCCCCGTCTACGCGAGCCAAGCCACACTCGACACCGTAAAAAGAGTCTTCGAATACGTCTTCTCCGACGCCAAAAACGAATCCAGCCGTCCCAAACTCGAGACCCGTGTCATCAACGGCGAACCCTTCGATCTCCACGACAAGCAAATCGTTCCCATCCCCCTACTCCATGGCTCCATGCCCGTCTACGGCTTCAGAATCGGAAAACTTGCCTACCTCACCGATCACAACAAAATTCCCGATGAATCCATGCCCCTCCTCCAAGGTCTCGACACCCTCTTTCTCGACGCCCTCCGCTACAAACCACATCCCACTCATTCCACCGTTGCCCAGGCTCTCACCATCGTCGAAACGCTGCAACCCCGCATGACTTACCTAACCCACATCTGCCACGACCTCGGCCACCAGCGCGCCGAAAGCATGCTCCCCGATAACGTTCGCCTTGCCTACGACGGCCTCACCGTGACGGTTGACTCCTAACCATGCAAGTCTTCCTCGATCTCAACGCCGCCAAAGGCCGCTTCGGCCCCTGCGCTCTCACTATCGGAAATTTCGACGGCACCCACCTCGCCCATCAAGCCCTCTTCGCCGAAGTCGCGCTTCTCGCCAAATCTAAAAACTGGCGCCCCGCCGCCCTCTCCTTCGACCCCCATCCCGCCCGTATCGTTGCTCCCTCCCATGCCCCCAAGCGCATCACCAACTTTGAACAACGCGCCGAAGTCATGACCCGATGCGGTCTCGAAGCAATCCTCATTCTCCCCTTCACTCCCGACCTCGCCAAAGTCTCGCCCGAAGCCTTCGTCAAGGACATCTTAGTTGCCGCCTTGAACACCAAAGCCATCGTCGTCGGTGACAACTTCCGCTTTGGCCACAAAGGCGCAGGCGACATGCATCTCCTTGCCGAACTCGGCCTCCAACTCGGCTTTTCCACCCACATCGAGCCCGCCATCGGCTCCCGCTACGGCGTCATCTCATCCACTCTCGTCCGCCAGGCCATCGGCTTCGGTCGCATGTCCATGGCCACGCGTTTACTCGGACGGCCTTACGCGCTCACCGGCGCCATTGTCCCCGGCCACGGGATTGGCTCCAAGCTGACCGTTCCCACCCTGAATATGGAGCCCAGTAGCGAAGTTTTGCCCCCAAACGGCGTCTACATTTCCCGCACTTTGGACTTCGACGCCATGCGCTCCTGGCGCTCCATCACCAACATCGGCCTGCGGCCTACCTTTAACGGCGACCGCCTGACCATCGAAACGTTTCTGCTCGACCCCTTTGACGGCCGAACCCCGGCCAACATTGAAGTCCAGCTCCTGCGCCGCGTCCGCGACGAACGCAAGTTTGACTCGCCAGAAGCCCTGAAAACCCAGATCTTCCGCGATGTCGCCCGCGCCCAGGCCTACCACCGCCGGATCGCCAAATGGCACCCGGCTTTATAATAGAAAACAGGAGTTCCTCTCAACAACATGAGTATTTCAGAAGGTAAACGTAAGCACCTTGTCGCTCTGGCAGACAGCCGCGGCGTTATCGCCGCCGCCGCCATGGACCAGCGCGGTTCGCTTCAGAAGTCCATCGCTTCCGCCAAAGGCATCGCTGTCGGCGATGTCACCCAGGGGATGATGGAGGAGTTCAAGGTCGCGGTCTCGAAGGTCCTTACGCCCCACGCCAGCGCCATTCTCCTCGACCCCGAGTTCGGCCTCCCCGCCGCCGCCGCCCGTTCCAAAAACGCCGGCCTCCTCCTCGCCTACGAGGAAACCGGCTATGACAACACCCAGCCCGGCCGCCTGCCGGATCTGTTGCCCCACCTCTCCGCCAAGCGCATCAAGGACATGGGCGCCGACGCCGTCAAGATCCTCATCTATTACAACCCCTTTGAAGATTCGAATCTCAACGACATTAAGCACGCCTTCGTCGAACGCATCGGCAGCGAGTGCGAAGATATCCAGATCCCATTCTTCCTCGAATTCGTCGGCTACGATCCCGCCGGCGGCGATGAAAAAGGCCTCGAATACGCCAAAATCAAGCCGCAAGTCGTCATCGGCAGCATGACCGAATTCACCAAGCCCCAGTACAAAGTGGACGTGCTCAAAGTCGAAGTTCCCGTCAACGCGAACTTCGTCGAAGGCAGCTCGGTCTATAAGGGTGTCGCCGCCCAGACCAAAGCCGAGGCCATGTCGCTCTACCGTCAGGCCGCCGACGTGACCGATAAGCCGTTCATCTATCTCAGCGCCGGCGTCTCCAATGCCGAGTTCAATGAGAGCCTGGCTCTCGCAGCCGAGGCGGGCACCGATTTCAGCGGCGTCCTTTGCGGCCGCGCCACTTGGAAAGAAGGCATCCCGGTCTACGGCAAGCAAGGTCTCGCCGCCCTGGAAGACTGGTTGTCCACCGAAGGCGTCAAGAATATCAACGCCGTCAACGCCAGTCTCGCCCCCGCCAAGTCGATCTTCAGCAGACTCGGTTAACCCGGAAAGGGGGCAGCGCAGGCTGTCCCCTTTAAGAATTTGCGCAAAATGTGCAAAAACATCGACGAAGTTCGCATCAAGGCGTAAACTGAACTCGTGCTCCTCCGATTTCAATTTGGGAACTTCCGCTCCTTCCGCGACGTGCAGACGCTTTCCTGGGTGGCCAGCAGCTTGCGCCATCCCAGCCGCGAAGTCGATTTCGCCGCATTACCGGTGTGTGCAATCTACGGCGCTAACGCTTCCGGCAAAAGCAACGTCCTCGCTGCGCTTGGTTTCTTTACTTCAACGATCCGTCGTTCGTTTCGCCAGTGGAGTCCCAGTCAGGCAATCCCGCGATCACGATTCCTCGGTACAAGCTTCAATCTTGGGCAGCCAACTTCATTCGTTTTGGACTTTCGGCTGGAGGATGCCGAGTATCAGTACGGATTTGAACTCGATGACGCAATAGTATTGAAGGAATGGCTTTGGGCGTTTCCGCAAGGCCGAAAGCAAGAGTGGTTTCGGCGCGAGACCGGCTCGGCGATGTACTTCGGCCCTAAGCTGCGAGGCCCAAACAAGACCATCGAAGAAGTCACTCGGGTAAATAGCCTGTTTATGTCGGCTGCCGCACAAAATAATCATGAACAGTTACTTCCGATTTTCTCGAGACTGACACGGGACATCGTTGTTCGTGCGAACGTCTTTCCGAGGGAACTCAATCGCGTTGCTGAATACATAAACAGCCCAAATCGAAAAACAAAGGTGCTCCACCTGATTCAAGCTGCCGAATTGGGTATTAGTGACCTTCAGATTTACGAACCAACGATTCGTAACTTCCTCCTCAAGCACTTAGGCATTAGTGGACGTGATCCTCAGTCCCGATCTACCGTGCGCTTGACTCATCAGATCGAGGGTCAATCCGTCCAGCTTCCCGAAGAACTCGAATCGGAAGGGACCAAAACATTTTTAGCCCAACTCCCTGCTGTCCTCAGCGCGCTCAGCAGTGGAGGCACCCTTGCGATCGACGAAATCGACAGAAGCCTGCATTCCATTCTCTGCATTGCTCTAATCCGCCTGTTCATGAGCAAGCAAACAAATCCAAATTCCGCCCAGTTACTCTTCACCACCCACGACTCCAGTCTTTTAAGTTCCGGCGATCTAAGGAGAGACGAAATCTGGTTCACCGAAAAGCGCGACGACGGCGCCAGCGTGCTCTATCCACTCACCGACTATTCCCCGCGAAAACAGGAAAATCTGGAGCGGGGCTACTTACAAGGCCGCTACGGTGCCATCCCATTTTCAAGCCAGGACCAGTTCCTCCGGGCTCTGGCGAAGGACACGGATGAAGAAGACTCCTAGAAGCGAGCTCCGGCGCCCCGGTCCGGTGA
>CAMDKT010000079.1 GCA_945900935.1 Candidatus Sulfopaludibacter sp. SbA3
CTGGATACTTCCGCGCTGGCCGAGGCTCCGGCGAACGCTGGCGATCAATGCGTGGTAGCTGATGGAGTTCGAATTGACGATGTAGGTCATGGTGCCGAAGCTGGGATTGATGCGGTCCAGCCGGCCGTCGATCAGGTCACCGGCAACGCGATTGAAGTCGGTGCCGACGAGGCCGTTAACGGCGCGCGAACCGCTGTAGTTGATGCCAACGACCGTGCGGCCCGGCAACTCGCGTTCCAGGCCAATCAGGAAGTTTAGACTACGCGGGGCTTTCAAACCGGGATCGATTCCGCCGACGGAGGTCTGCACGCCAGCCAGGCCGCCGCGCCGATCCAGTCCAACGGATGGGATAACCGGCAGGGTGAAGCCATAGGGAAACGTATCCGCGGTCCCGATGCCGAAGATTGGTTTGATGGGCAACAACTGGCCGACTTGGGGGAAGAGGAAATTGGGCGGATTGATGTTGACTCGATCAATCGACTCGCCAAGCGTGATCCAGTCATAGTAAAGACCGGCGCCGCCGCGCACGCTCCACTTGCGGGATTTGCCGGGCGACCAGGCGAACCCGAATCGCGGGCTCCAGTTGTTTTTCAGACGACCGGGGAATTGGGCATCCTGCGGTTGAATTTTCGCCTCTTTGATCTGATCGACGTAGTTCGATCCGGGAGCGACGATCAGATTCGAGTAGAGGAAACCCCGAATGCCGCTGGCATTGCCGAAGTCGTCATAACGCAGGCTGAGAGTGAGCGTCAAGTTGGAACGGACCTTCCATTCGTCCTGAACGAACAGGCCCAGGGTGTTCACCTTGGCGCCAAAGAAATAACGTTTCAACTGGCCGGTGAGCGGATCGCGGGAAGCGGCGCTGCCGGAGAAGGGTTGGTCGCGGACGAGATCCAACAGGTGATTGAAGTTGAAGGTGGGACGGCTGTTGCCTTGCGGGAAGTCGGCCCAATCGTTGCCCCAGAAGTAGTTGCCCCCGAACTTCAAGGAGTGGGATCCCTTGACCCAAGTGAGAACTTCGCGCCAGTTCCAATTATTTTGGACGAACAGTCCGCCGCCAACGCCTAAACCCATTGAACCGCCAACGTTGATCGCTGGAATCCGGAGTTTGGCGTCGAAGCCGTTGAAGCCTTGCACGCGGTTGCCGGAGACGGCGAATTCATTCAGGAGGGTGGGTCTGAATGTGTGGGTGTAGTTGGCTTGGAACGCATTGACAAAGCGACGGCTGTGGTTATCGAAAAAGGGACGGGCGACGAGGTTATCGTTGTCGGATTCGGTACGAATGAAGCTGCCGAAGACGCGGTCCTTGCCGTCGCGAAAATACTGGTCGCCGCGGAAGTTGTACTGGAGGCCGTTGCGGGCGGGGGCGCGATTCCAGGTGCCTTGCGCGAGCATTGGCAAGGCGCAGGGAATGTTGGCGGCGGCGGGGGTGCCGCATTCGTTGCCGATGACCTGCTGGGCGTTTCGGAAGTTTGGATTTACGACCGGCACCGCGGAGGCGGGAAAATCGCCAAGCAATTTGCTGCCAAGGGTGTTGGGGAAATTGGCGCGGGCCCAGGTCACGAACTCGGGGCTTTCAATGGTCTCGTTGCTGGCGATGGCATCGGTTTGGCGAAGCAGTTCGATGGCGGTGAAGAAGAACGTCCGGTGCTTACGAACGGGGCCGCCAAAGGCGCCGCTGAGGTTGTTGCGTTTGAAGGGCGCATAGCGCGGAACGAAGGGCAGGCTGGTACGGGCGCGCATGTCCTGGTTGGTGAACCAGTAGTTAGCGGCGCCGTGATATTGGTTGGTGCCGGCCTTGGTGGTGATCGAGACGACGATGGAACTGCCGAGGCCCTGTTCGGCTTTGAACGTGTTTGTTTCGACGGTCAGCTCTTCGACGGCTTCCGGATTGACGCCCATATTGGCGGTGCCATTGGTGATATTGGAGGTGATGCTGAGGCCATCGACGTTGTAGGTATTGCCGCGCGGGCTGGCGCCGTTGGCGCTCATGCCGGCGAAGTATTCCGGGTTGAAGTTATCGGAAGCGCCATTGAGCCCGGTGACGCCGGGCGCTAGGGACAGCAGGGAAAAGATGCTGTTGTTGAGCAGCGGCAGATCGCGGATTTTCTTCTGGTCCATCGTGAGCTGTTGGCGGGATTCGGCGGTGTCGAGAACCGGCGCTTCGCCAGTCACGCTGATGGTATCGCCAGCGGTTTGCACTTCGAGCGAGAGATTCAGATCGCGAGTTTGGCCAGTGGTGAGCGTCAGGTTGACGGAGGCCGTACGGAACCCGGCGGTCTCCACTTTGATTTCGTAGTCGCCGGGTGCCAGGGCGCTAAAGCGGTAGAAGCCGCCAGTGTTGGTTTGCGCTTCGGATGAAATTCCGGTGCGCGCGCTTCTGAGGGTAACTTTGGCGTTAGGAACGGAGGCCGAGGAGGGATCGAGTACGGTTCCCTGGACCGCCGACGAAAATTGCGCTGCCAGGGGGAGCGCCGACAGCAGCGACAGAGCGAAGAGACCGCGAAGCACATTAATCATTCGGTAATTTTATCAAAGAACTGTAGGCGTTGGTCGAGCGATTACAGCCATCAGCGCCGCCGCATGGGCCTTCGCTCGTTATGATGAAATGAGATGCCTCGTTATGCCGCGATTGATATTGGGAGTAATTCCGTGCGGCTCGCCGTGGCCGAAATTGAACCCGGACGTCCGGTACGCACACTGACTTCGGATCGCGAAGTGACGCGTTTAGGCTCGAGCGTTTTCAGCGAAGGTTCGATCAGTAAAGAAGCGACGGACAACCTTTGCCGGATCCTGCGCCGGTTCCGGATCAGCGTCGAACAGCATCACGCCATGGGGGCACGCGCGGTGGCTACCAGCGCCGTCCGCGACGCGAGTAACCAGGAGGAATTTCTCCGCCGCGCCAGCGAGGCGGCCGGCATGCCGGTGGAGACGATTTCCGGCATCGAGGAGTCGCGGCTCATTCACGCCGGGGTGCAGTCGGTATGGCCGCATCCGGAGGAGCGGCTGCTGATCATCGACATTGGCGGAGGCAGCACAGAAGCGATCATCGCCGAAAACGGCCGGATGACGGCCGCGGTTTCCCGGCCCCTCGGCGCGGTCCGCTTGAAGGAACTGTTTCTGGAACAGGATCCGCCGGCGGAAGACGCGCTGGATCGTCTGCACGGTTTCATTGACGAAAAGATCGCCGCCATGCTCAAGCGCACCGGCAAGGGGCCGTTCGACCGCGTGATCGCGACTTCGGCGACAGCGGCTGCGGTCATCTCCGCCATTAATGGTATTGACCGGCGGACGCGCGAAGCGGCCGACAGAAAGCGCGCCACAACGGCGCAAGTGGAAAGGCTGGCGGCGGAACTGTCGATACAGAAGCTTGCGCTGCGGCGCAAACGACAGGGCATTGGCTCGCGGCGCGCCGAGATCATCGTGGGCGGCGCGGCTGTTCTCGCCCGTACACTGCGGGCGTTCGGAGCACGGTCCGTGTATTATTCGGTCGCCGGCGTGCGCGATGGAATCATCGCCGATTTGGCTGCCCGCCGAGTTGGCGCGCAACTGGCAAGATTGGACAAGGAGCAGCGGCGCATTGTGGAATCGATGGCGCGCCGCTTCGGAGTCGATGTGCGCCATGCGCGTAAAACCGCGGAACTGGCCGGCACCCTCTTCGATGCACTGAAACCCATGCACACGCTCCCGGCCGAGTGCGGCAAGCTGTTGGAAGCGGCGGCGTATTTAGTGGATATCGGCCACTTCGTGAGCGATATGGGCCACCACAAACACTCCCAATATCTGGTCGCCAATGCCGATCTTCCGGCATTCACCGCCGAGGAGAGGGGCATCATTTCACAGTTGTGCCGATTCCACCGCAAGTCGATGCCCTCCGCCAGGCACGTTAGTTACCAGAATCTATCGCCGGTGAATCAGCGTCTGGTGCTGTGTTTGGTGCCGCTCCTGCGGCTGGCCGATGCGCTGGATCGTAGCCACGATCAACGTGTTGATGCTTTGGCAGTTGAATTGCAACCGGAACAAGTGATCATCGCGTTGCGGTCCGACGCGGATACAAATATGGAACTGTGGGCTGGAGAAAAAGCGGGTGAGGTCTTTCGACAGGTCTATGGGATCCCGCTCGTTTTACAAACACGGAAGTAACGGCGAATTCATGCATTTCCTAGCACTTTTTCTTTCTCTCTGCGCCGGGCTATTTTTAAGTCCGGCCCAACCGCTCGACCCGCCCGGTCGCTCCAAACCGCAAACCACTGAGAGCGCCGTGGATTGGCGAGTCGTCGTCCAGCCGTCCGCCATGTACGCGCTTCGTTTCGGAACAGAACCTGGGACGCGTTCCGCATTGAACGGGCCTTTCTGGAAAGGGTACATCGATTCCATCGACAACTTGCACGGATGGAGCGATGGGGACCAGTTCTATGTAAACTACGGCGGCCATCCGATACAAGGCGCGGCTGATGCGGTTTGGCCGGGATTCACGCTACTGGCGCAGCCGGCTGAAAGCGATGGGTGTGGCTTGGGCGTGTAGCACTTGGCTCGAGATCGGGCCGGTTAGTGAGGCCAGTCTCGGCAATATCCAGAGCCGGCGGCCGCAGCAGGGCTTTGTGGACCACGTCGTGACGCCCATGGTGGGCACCGAGCCGCAGTTTCTCGAACGCCCTGCGCTTCAAGTCCCCCTGGTATCGCGATTCCCGCGGAGGAATCCTGCTTCGTCACTACCGGGCCCCCCACGTGATGGAACCCGAAGCGAGGCGTGCGTTTCCCAGTGCCGCCCCCATTGAAGTCACCGCTCTGCCGTATTGGACCCGCTTCGAAGGGACGCAATGCGCAGGCGGAGGCCAAGCAGTTGGGCCGGGAAATGCCGCCGCCCGAGTCTTATTCCAAAACAGAGTATAGCCATGCCTTCGCGCTCGCGGCGGGGACAGGCGGCGAGTATGCCCGGGCCTGGGCGGCAAAATCCTACAGCCAGGGTTTGCAACTTTCCACTGGCGTCATTTTGCGCATGGGCACCTGGTGATTTATACTAAATAGGGTCCCCCTTGCTGGGAGATCGTTCAACGGTAGGACAGCAGACTCTGACTCTGCTTATCGGGGTTCGAATCCCTGTCTCCCAGCCACACTTCAAATTAATCTCGGGCCTCGTGATTAGTTCCGCTCTCCCAATGCGCTTTCCTCAGTGGAAGACGCTTCCCGAGCGTGAGAAAGAAATCACCGAAATCTGCGGCGGGACGGCGCGGTAGGAAGTCGATTGGGATAGCTTGGCCAATGACGCCGAGGCATTGCGGTTTCTTGATAACCTTTCGCGCCACCGCCTCAATATGGCGTTGCGCTCGATCTCGATGGACCCCGTCGGGGAAAACGCCCTTCGCGACGGCCTGAAAACTGTCAAACTCCGTAATGTCAAAACAAAAGACGAGATGAAAATGGAGTTGGCTAACGGCTTCGGCGCCGGCGCGAATTAGCCCGAGTAGGTTGGCCAAAAGTGATCCAACCGCCCGCCGCCCGCGTGGCTGATAACGCCTTGCCCCTCTATTCCTTGGCTGCTGCGGCACCGGGGATATTCAACCGTCGCCGGCCGCCTACACCCGCTTGCTAACGGAAAGTGCTTGACCGAGAATGAAACTATGAGTTCGCCGCGGCCAGTCGCAATCAGCGATCACGCGCTGGAACAGTTGCGATACATTCGCGACACGATGGAGCGCACTGGTTCCTTTACCGCCGTGCCCGGTTGGGGCGGTGTGGCCATGGGTGCCTCCGCGCTGGTGGCGGCGGTGATCGCCGCGATGCAGGCCGATGTCCGGATGTGGGGGATTGTTTGGATGTGTGAAGTGGTGCTCGCCTTGGCGATCGGCACTGCTTTCATTTTGCGCAAAACACAGCGCGGCGACCGGACCATGTTCGCGGCGCCAGGCCGCCAGTTTTTCCTGAGCTTCAGTCCGCCGGTGGCGGCGGGCGGTGTGTTGAGCTGGATCCTATATCAGCAAGGCGCGTGGGCCGTGCTGCCCGGAATGTGGCTAATGCTTTATGGCGCAGGCGTGGTTACAGCGGGGGCATTTTCGGTTCGCGTGGTGCCCATCATGGGGCTCTGTTTCATGGCTTTGGGCGCCGTGGCGCTCGCCTGCCCCGCGGCGTGGGGCAACTGGTTTCTCGCCTTCGGATTCGGCGTGGTGCACATTTTGTTCGGGCTGATTATTGCAAGGAGGTACGGTGGCTAAATCGACAGCTTCGAAAGTGACGGCGATGAAGCCCGCGGCAAGTACCGTGGCGACCAGGGAGACGCGAGCCCTGGAAAGGCTGATTCACGAAAAAGTCCGATTGGGAATTGTTAGCGCCTTGGCCGCCAGCGGGCCGTTGACGTTTGTGGAACTGAAGTCGCTGCTGAAGACGACGGACGGGAACGTGAGTGTGCATGCCCGCAAGCTGGAGGATGCCGGTTACGTGACCTGTTCCAAGGGCTTCAATGGACGGGTTCCCCGGACTGAATATGCGCTGACGGCCGATGGGCGCTTCGCACTGGAAAAATATCTCGACCATCTGGAAGCCCTGGTCGGGGCCATGCGGTCGCGCTGAATCCAGCCCAGCGAAAAGCAGCTTAGGCCGAAACGCCGCCGCCACACGCGGGTTTCTCGCCGCATCTTCTTCCAACAGTTTTTGGGAAGCCTCGGAAGCCTCTCCGGCGTGATAGAGAATCACCAGATCGGTGAGAATGTCCGGATGCAAAGTCATTGATATTTCTCCAGTTTTTGGCGGGCACGAGCGGTTCGCGTAGAGTTTCCGGCAGGGATGTGATCGCGTCCAGCACGGCTCGGAGTTCTATCGCCAGGTCAGAATTTCCGTCCGCCACCGGCTCCGGCGCTGTCTCAAGCCGCCGCTGCCGCCATCCTCGGCGCACCTGTTGGCGGCACAAAGTTTGGGCAATAACAACCAGATGCGCGCTTGCTGTGTTTGCCCTAACTTGCTGGCCTGTTGTTAGCGCCTTGACAAACGATTCCGCCGTCAAATCCTCCGCGGTTGCCGGATTCCGGCCCCGCCATCGTCGTTTAACAATATGCGCGGCGGCCGGTTTTGTTACCGTTGATTCTGATGACCCGACGCAAAATTATCTCCACCGCCGCCGCCGCCGGTGTCGCGGCCCAGGCCCAGGCTCCTGCTCAATCGGGGGCCGCCCGGCACTACATCGTAATGCGCAAGTTGTTTTTGCGGAACAGCGCCGACAACCAGGTGGCCAAACTTACCGAGTTCCTTGAAAAGGCCGCCATGCCGGCAGTCCAGCGCTCGGGCGCGGTCGCCGTTGGCTTTTTCGCATCGCAATTGGCGCCGGATTCCCCGTTCATTCTGGCTCTCTCCAGCTACCCCACGTTGGCCGCCTACGAGGCCGCGCAGGCCAAATTGAGCGGCGATACTGCGTACCAAAGCGCGCTAAATGCGTACAATTCGGCACCAGGATTGCGCTTTATGCGCTTCGAAACGACACTTTTGCGCGGCTTTTCCGGCTTCCCGACCCTCGTTACCGCCGCCGCGGGGGCGAAAACAAGCCGCCTCTTCGAGCTCCGGACTTACGAAAGCGACGACTCGGCCAGCCTCGCCAAAAAAATCCGGATGTTCAACGAAGGCGAAATTTCCATCTTCCAGAAAACTGGCCTCGATCCGGTCTTCTTCGGCGAGACGGTTTTCGGGCAGAAACAGCCGAACCTGACCTACATGCTCGGCTACGATGACTGGAACGCGCGAGACGCGAACTGGAAGAAATTCCTGGCCCACCCGGATTGGATCAAGCTCCGGGCCACACCGGGCTGGAGCGACGCCGCAATCGTCTCCAACATTTCCAGCATGTTCCTCCGCGCGCTGCCGTTTTCGCCTGTTCGCTAGGGCATGGCATATAATCACTGCTTTCGGGAGAAGAAATCGTGAAGAGAAATTTCGCAATCATTGGCGGTCTGCTGGCCGGCGCCGCGCTGCTCTGGGCCGCCACCGGCCCCCGCGTTCCGGCCACGGTTCAGGAAGTGGCCGAGCCCGGCGGTGTACTGCCCGGTAATCCGAAGATCGCCCTCGTAAAAGTCGCCGATGGCTTTGCCGACCCCACCAATGTGGCCAACGCCAACGACGGTACCGGCCGCCTTTTCGTCACCGAGCGCGTTGGCCGCATTCGCGTTGTCCTGAAGAACGGAACCGTCCAGAAGGAGCCGTTCCTCGATCTGACGAACATCAATCCGCTCGGCACCGACGTCCAGACCGGTTTCGTCGAACAGGGGCTCTACTCCGTCGCGTTCCATCCGAAATTCAAGCAAAACGGCTATTTTTACGTCCACTACGCCTCGCTCCCGTTCAACGGCGATGGCCTGATTGTCCGCTTCCAAGTGGACAAGAATAACCCGAGCTTCCTGACGCCGGAGCGCACTAGGCAGACTTCCAAAGTCATCATGCGAATGGCGCGGCCCTACTATAACCACAACGGCGGTCAGATTGAATTCGGCCCCGATGGCTATCTCTATATTTCCTCCGGTGACGGCGGCTGGGAGGGCGATCCGCTGGAGGCCGGTCAGGACTTGAGCACGCTTCTCGGCAAGATGCTGCGCGTCGACGTCAATACCGAAGACGACCGGATTCCTTATAAAATTCCGCCGTCGAATCCCTTTGCCACCGCCGCGAAAGAGCAGTTGATGTCGCTGTTCGGCATCTCCGAAGTGGATTTCGCCAAGATCAAGACCAGGAGCAAGCCCGAGATCTGGGCATTCGGCCTGCGCAATCCTTACGAGTTTTCGTTCGACTTGAAAACCGGCGATTTGTACATCGCCGATGTCGGCCAGAATCATTGGGAAGAGATCGACTTCCAGCCCGCGTCGTCCAAGGGCGGCGAAAACTACGGCTGGTCACGCGTGAATGGCACAAAGTGTTTCCCGATGACCGGACCCGATGACAAATGCGGGATTGTCGGCACGTTGCCGGCCGCGCAGTATCCGCATGAGATTCCGTATCCGGGTGCCGCGCCGTTGAAGGGTGGCCACGGCTGCTCGGTGGAAGGATTGGGTGTCGCCAACTACGGCGGAATGAAGGGCGTCTATTTGGTAGGCGACTGGTGTTCTGGCCGCGTTTTCGGCATGGGCTGGAATGGCGATAAATGGATTCTTCAGGAACTGGCGCACACCAATTTGCAGTTCACCGCTGGCGGTTATGACGAGAACGGCTATGTGATGGCCGTGAATTGTAACTGCTTCTATACTTCCGATAAGGGCGCGACGGGCAACCCGCCGGGCGCTTTGTGGCGCGTGATGCCGATCAACGAAGTTCCTCGCGGCGCGGAGACGGCGCGGACGGCTTCGGCACCGGTGGAAACGTCTTCCACTGGTCCCTTCCAATTAATGCACCCGCTCGACAACAAGGCGCTGCAATTCAACTTGATGGCAAACGACAAAGTGACGCCCGCTGTCGAGCAGTTTCGCAAGGACGGCGTGAACTCCTATAACGGCAACGCCGCGGCAATCGCCGCTGGCAAACGGGCGTATGGGCAGTGGTGCGCAAGCTGCCATTTGCCTGATGCGACCGGGCGTATGGGGTCGAGCCTGATCGATGCGCAAGTGACCTATCCGCGCGTGAAGACCGACGCCGGGTTCTTCGAAGTCGTCTACGCCGGGGCCACGGGTGCCATGCAGTCGTTCGGCAACCGCGTGGCGCAGGATGACATTCTGAGGATCAATGCATACGTCAATAGTTTGAAGAAAAAGTAAGTGCCCTGTGGAAAAGTGGTGCCAGGCACCACTTTTCCACAGGGGGGGGGGCTTGGTTGGCAGGCCAGTCTGCTCTACTACGAATGTGACGACCCCGCTTCGATTCCTGCCGATTCGCCAACGGCGCGTGGATCGACGGAAATCCCATTCCTGCCTTGTGTGCCAACTGGGGCACGATGTCGGTGATGGCCGAAGGCAATCGGGAGCGGCGGCGCTGAGCAAGTCCGCGCCCGGCAGGGGAAGCGCTCGGCGTGAAATCGGTGTAGGCGGAGTTGGACCAGATCGGCAAGGTGACGACTCGCGAGGAACTGAAGGCGCTGATGGTCCGGTTCCTGAAGAATGGGTCGCCGGTCCCATTTGGCGTGACGTCGCTGCCGGAGCGGGAATATTACTTCCGCGACGAGGATCGAACGAAGAAAATCCGCGATGAGTTTGTCGCCCATGTCGACAGGACGTTGCAGCTTGGCGGCGTTAGCGTGAGCGGTGCGCCTGACGAAGACCATCGTGGAGCGGCGGGATCCCTACAGCCGTTACAACAAAATGGGGCTGGCGGAATTGAACGCGCTTTCGCCGAGTTTGACGATCATGTCCCGTAAGGTGCGCGCCGCGCTGCGAGGGGAATTGGAGAGGACCCGGAAACGCGGAAGGCCGCGATTGCCAAGCGCAATTCGTTTCAACCGAAAATCGGCTAGCCGGATCGCTGGCGGGATTACTCGAAGGTGACAGTCGAGCGGGATAATCTGGTAGCCAGTCTACGTTCCGCCTCGCTCTCACGCCGGGCCCAGCAACTAGCGAAAATTGGAAGGCCGGTGGACCGGAACCACTGGGGCATGACGCCTCCGCCGATGAATGAGATCGCCTTTCCGGCGGGCATTTTGCAGCCGCCGATGTTCGACATGGATGCCGATGACGCGGCCAACTACGGTGCCATCGGCGTGGTGATCGGGCACGAAGTTCGATGTCAGCGGCAACCTGAAAAACTGGTGGACGGTGGAGGACCGGAAGAAATTCGACGCGCACGCGCAGTGCGTGATTGACCAGTTCAACACGCTGGGAGACCTGGGCGGCCGTGGGCATTGCCTACAAGGCGTATAAGCGGTCACTGCGGGGCCAGGCGGCGCCGCCCGCGATTGACGGCTACACCGCCGATCAGCGCTTTTTCCTGGCATTCGCGCGGGTTTGGGGCAGCCAATACCGGCCGGAGGCGCTGCGCATGCAGTTGCAAACGAATCCCCATCCTGTGGCACGATTTCGCGCCAACGGCACGCTGATGAATATCCCGGAATTTCACGCCGCCTTCGGTTGCAAGGCCGGCGACGCCATGGTCCGTCCACCGGAAAAGCAGTGCAAGCTCTGGTAGCCCCCCTTGCATTTACCCCTGTAACTGTGATTTAACCTATACAGCCATGGCGTTATCGCGTGGCATATTACTTCACCGTTCCAGGGGCTCTATGAACCGACTAATCGCTTTGCTGTGCCTATCGGCTACGATAGCCGTGGCGCAAATCGGCACTTCCACAATCACCGGTCGCGTCACGGACGCATCCGGCGCAACAGTACCCAACGTTACCGTGAGGGTCGTCCAGAAATCGACGAACTTCACCCAAACGGCAACAACCAATACAGACGGTATTTATCGCGTTCTCTCCTTGCAGCCGGGGGAATATCGCGTCACCTTCGAAGCCGCCGGCTTCAAGAAGGGCCTGAACGATGCTGTGAACTTGCGAACGGGCGATACGCTCGCTATCGACATGGCGATGCAAGTCGGGCAGTTAACGGAATCAGTGGAAGTAACCGGAAGTGCGCAGGCGCTGGAAACGGAGACGTCGGCGACGAGC
Source organism: Candidatus Sulfopaludibacter sp. SbA3 (assembly GCA_945900935.1). Taxonomy (GTDB): domain Bacteria; phylum Acidobacteriota; class Terriglobia; order Bryobacterales; family Bryobacteraceae. Next base: position 11,561 of record CAMDKT010000079.1, read on the forward strand.
ACCGTCGTTACGGGAGCAGTCCTGTATGATCTTCCGCTCTTCCAGCGATTCATAAACTCCACGTTAAACGTGGTTCCTGGCATGACCACCAACGGGTATGCTTACGGAGGCAGCCTTGGCAGTTACCACTTGGCCGGGTCGCGCGGAGGCGCTATTGGCATCTTTGAGGACGGCGTGAACGGCAACGATCAACAGGGCGGTACCGAAACGACGAAGCCGATCCTGAATTCAGTCGCCGAAGTAAAAGTGATCACCACCCTTCCGCCAGCCGAATACGGCCACTCCGCCGGCGGCGTCATTAGCGCCGTGAAGAAAAGCGGCACGAACCAACTGCACGCCCTGGCTTCCATGTACGGCCGGACGCGCAACATGCAGCACCGGTTGTTTTTCGACAAGCTGAGAACCTCCGACCCCACTCCTGGCCGGCCGAACGGCGTCCCGGTGTTCTTCATGATGCCCGACGCCAATGTTTCGGGTCCTGTCATCATTCCGAAAGTCTACGACGGCCGCAATAAGACATTTTTCTTTTTCGGTTTCCAAAGGTTGCATGAGAAGAAAGTAGCGCAGGTCGATTCATCGGTGCCGAGCCTTGGCATGCGGCAGGGCAACTTTAACTTCCCCAACGCGAATCTCATCTATGACCCTGCCAGTACCCGCAACGACGGCGGTGTCTGGACGCGGGATGCCTTCCCCGGTAATTTGATTCCAGCAAACCGCATCGACCCGGTGGCGCGAAAAGTTTTGGATTTTGACCCGTGGCAGTTGCCGAATCGGGATGGGACCTTCAACTCCACTGGCGCAACCGGCAATTACCTGGCCGATGAGTTCGCCAATGTGTTCCTAAACGATTACAACTATCGTTTCGACCACCAGTTCAACTCCAATTTCAAGATCTACTACTCCTGGACCGACAACAAATATCTGCCCGGACTGCAACGGCCCTGGAACATCCGTCCGGACCGCGGCGAATTTGACGGCTCATCCGGCCACCGGTCACCGTCCCGGAACCAGAACATGTCGCTTGGCAAAACGTGGATCATATCCCCTTCGCTGGTCAACGACGCTCGTGTGGGCTATAACCGGCGCTGGTCGCAGACTATCGTTCCTTCCTACCAGCAGGGCTGGGGCGCCAAGCTCGGCATCCCGAACATTAACGGCGATCTGATGCCCTCTTTCGGCAGCGGCAATCGCAATGATCCCTCGTCGATGTACGGCCTCACCAGCAACACGCCCAACCAAACTGTCAACGAGACGATTTCATTCCGCAACGACTTGTCCCTGATTCGCGGCACGCACGCCTTCAAAGGAGGCTACGAAGTGCTGCGGTTCCGGCTGAATTCAGCCACTATCGCCAATCCGGTTCTCTTCGACTTTTCCGGTTCCACCACCGGACTGCAGGCCAACGGCGCCGCAGTGCCTAATACCGGCAGTCCCTTCGCCGGCTTCCTTTCCGGATACGTTACTTCCGCCACCTTCCGTACCGAGCTGACAAGCTGGCTGCCTCGCTCCAGCATTCACAGCTTCTACTTTCAGGACGACTGGAAGATTACTCCAACTCTAACCGCCAACATCGGACTACGTTATTCCAACGAAAGCGCTTTCAAGACCAAGTACGCCCTGATGAGCCAGTTTGACCCCACTGCGGTCGATCCCTTGACCGGCCGCCAGGGCGCCGTAACCCATCCGACGAACGCCTTAACCGGCGGCGACCATAACAACTTCAATCCGCGCGTGGGCTTGGCGTGGCATCCTCTGCAGAAGTGGGTGTTCCGCGGCGGCTTCGGCTTCTACACGGTTGACGTCAAGTTCCCCTCGGGCCGTGACATGTACGACGAGTATGTCGGCACCGCGGTGCAGCAGGCGCTTCCGGGTAACCCGACGCCGATCTATCAGATCAGCCGGGGCGCAACGCCGCCTTCCCCTGTAGTCCTGCCGAACGGCTCCAGCCCGTTCCTGGGAACCAACTACAGCGGACGCAATGTAAACCAATGGGATCCCAATCTGCGGAATCCCTACGTTATGAACTGGAACTTCAGCATTCAGCATGAGATTGCCAAAGACTACGTGATCGATGCCAGCTATCAGGGTTCCGGCAGCGTCGGGCTGATTGAGCGGTTTGAGCTCAACACCTTCCCGGTGGATCACCTCGCCAATAACCCTGTGGAGCGTGATCGCGTCTTCGCGGCCCCGCAAAACT
>CAMDKT010000080.1 GCA_945900935.1 Candidatus Sulfopaludibacter sp. SbA3
TCCGGACGGCGGACCATACTGGATAAACCGCTCCAGCCCGAAACCGGCCAGCAGCCCCGCATGTCCAGCCTTCACCGCGTTCAGCGCCTTTCGCAAGATTGGGTCCATCTATTTGTCCACCGCTTCGTAGTCGTACTCCAGCCCGTACTTAGTCTTGATGATACGCTTCGTCATCGCCACAAATCCATGATAATGGCGTGTCTTTACCTTCGTTAGATTCTGACCCATTATGCTGTCGTCGTCGATCCCGTTCACCGCGCCATCGCTATTCAGCGTCGTGTCCACCGCGCCGTTCAAATATTCGTCGGGGTTGTCCATGTGATGGCCCACCTCGTGCGCCGCCACTTTCTGGTTCGGCTCATCCATCGCCCAGTTTTTCGCATCCGCCCGGAAAGAGCCCGGCGCCATGAAAACAACATCAGCCCCGTCCGCCGCCACCACATTGAACTCCATCGCCACATCCACCGTGTACCGGCAGCAATCCGTCTTCTTTTCCGATTCGCAGTTCTTTCGCCGGATCGCAAACACATCGGACCAGATTGTATTCGCCGTCGTACACCAGTCCGCGCGAATCTTCGTGTATTTCGCGCTGTTGAAGTCATATTCGGCGAACGCCTCCGGCCAAGTTCCGCCGCTCCGCCCCACGAAGCTCGTCCCCGACTTCGAAAACGTCCTGCCGAAGTAGTTCGTCGCGCCCGGTGTGAATCCCGCCGGCAACGCCACCCAGTTTGTCCCGTCGTAGTACTGGTCCGGAACCATTGTATTCAACGTCGTTGCCCGCCCCCAGCGGTGCCCGTTTCCCGGACACCCTCCCGCCTGCCCCGTCACGAACCCGGTCAAGTTGATCCGCGTCCCGCCCCACGCTTTCATCACGTCGAATTCCACATGGACCTTGTTCTGGAACTTCTCTATCTTTTGGTCCCAGTGCGAATGGTTCGTAAACCCGCTCCACGCACGGGTCTCGTCAAATGTCTCCGAATCCCCGTTCAACAGTGCCTTAATTGCAAGCGTTCCCTCGCCGTTCGCCTTGCCGCCTGGCTCCGTCGCCTTCGCCTTTACCTCTTCCTCGATATGGGTCGTGCCGCCTTCCTTGAAACCAATGTTCTTGATCTTCCATTTGAACGTGCCCTTACCGTCGGTCAACGCAATATCCACCGGATCCGGCCCTTTGTTCTTGCTCACGTTGGTGACACTGAACTCCACGTGGACCGACGTCACTCCCGGAACCGCCGTCTCTACAATCAGCTCCACCGTCTCCCCGCAGTGCGCCTTCGACGGTTTCCACGTCACCCCGATGTCGCCCTTCGCCGGCGGCGTCACATTCCCCGGTTGCTCGCACGGAGAACCCAACACGAGCCGATGGTAGAACCGGCAGCCAAAGGTGTCTTCTGTCGTAGCGAACTCCCGCCGCTCTTCCGTGTTCGCCCGCCGGGATTTCTGGTCGCTCCACAGCCGCTTCCGGCAGCCGTCCGTTCCCTCGCTGGCCCGCGGACAAGGCCATTTGCCGGTCGGCACCACCGTCCCGGGCCGGAAAAACAACACCAGCACCCGACGGTTGATGCTGTTCTCTTCGTTCCGCGCCGTCTTGTCCGCCGCACTTTCAAACGCTGTATACTCCGCCTTGGAAAACACCATCGCCGGGTTGAATTCGCTGCATCCCTGAAAGTCCGCTTTTCCGCTAGCATCGGAGCCCTTGGCCAGAAACTCGGACTTGTCCAGCTTATTCGGGAACAGGAACTCCATGTACTTTTCGAACAGCTTTGCCCGTGTTCCCGGCCCAGCAACGCCGTCCGCCGTCAAGCCATTCGCGCTTTGAAAATTTTTGATCGCCTGGGTACTCTGCGCCGTCGCCTGTCCGCTCGTTTTCCCTGGGTCGTTGCCTACGGCTTTCAACATTGTCTGCGTCTGCGCCAACCCCCAACCGTCCGAGCTATACAACTTCTCCCATCGCGCCGGATCCCGCACCGTCACGGCGTAGATCGCCTCGCTCCGCCGCCCCGATAAGCCCTTGTTGTACTCCTCGTCCCCTACTGGATCCGCATGGCCAAATACCGAAAGCGGCGCGCCGGCGTGGGCATCCCGCACCGCCCGCAATTCCGTAAACTCCGGCTTGGCCTCCGGGGCGACGAAAGCGCTGTTGAATGCAAATCGCAAGTCGTCCAATCGCCAGCAGGCGACCGTCGTCAACTCCTCACGGATCACGTTCTTCTCATTCCCCGTGGCCGTCGCCGCTAATATCGGAAACGCCTCGCCCACTTGGTGGCCCGCTGCGTACCCTCCTCCTAATCTCTTATCACCGTAGGCCATCATTCCCTCTATCACTCGACGTCTCTGTCATCTTACACTGCGGAATTAGGGCGGATTTTCCTTCAAAGCTTCCGGAGCACAATTTCACTCCCGGCTCCCGACGCCTCGTACCGGCTCGTCATCGTTGTGATGATCGGATAGCCATACCCCGCCCCAACGCCATCCCTAACCACAATCACGTTCCGCCTCCGCGGTAACAACAATTGCCCGGCTTGGTTGACCGCCGCGATAAACGGCTCCGGGGCGTCCTGCGTTTTGTAATAGAAAACGGACGCCGATACCAAATCCCCTGCCGGAATCGTTTCGAATTTCGTGCGTTTCCAAACGCATTCGTCCTTCTCAAAGTCGAAGCGCGCCTCCAACAGGACGTAGGACCCGTCGTCGTGGTTCTCGGCCATAACCGCTATCGCCGGCCTCGCCTTCCTTCCCACATGCACGCCCATTCGATGCCGCCCCATCAGCCGGTACCGCCCCTCCGCCCGTCCCTGCACTTGCATCGCTTGCTTCCCTCGCGCATACACGGCCGTGGCCAAGATCCCCCCATCCGCTTGCTTCACGAATCCTATGAAACCCGTATCGCCATCATCCCCTGGCACGGGCGCGCAGATCGAACGCGACGGGCGCGCGCCAAGTTCCAACACCGTATCGACGGTCACCGCGTCCGCATACCGGTGACGCACCAGCAAACCCTCTCGCCAAGCATACACATGCAATTCCCGGTTTCCAACCACGAGCGGCCGGTCTATCATCCACTCGCCCTCCCCCACTGGCGACACCAATGGCGACTCCCGCCGCGTCGACTGGGCCGCCAACCCATCCTCGCACCGCCATAGCAACCAATACTCATCCAACTTCGATAACGGATGCCCAGCCTCCGGGATCACAATGGACGCGCCGGCCGGGGCGGTCCGATCCCAGTCGAACTGCAACAACCGCTCCGCTTCCCCCGAGTCCGCGCGCCCCTCTTCGAACTGCAACGTATGCAGCCGGCCCGTCAACGCATCGGCGTACGCCACCAGCATCTCCGCCGAACGTCCGTTGTAGAGTACCGCCGTCGCCGCGGCCGCGGGGCATCCTATCATGTCTAGCTGCCGTGCGTATCCTTCAATTTCCCCTGGGTGTTCGGACCACAAACCCCGTCAACAGTTAGCGAATAATCGCACTGAAACTCCTCTACGGCGCTCTTAAAAGCCATGTCGCCGGACGTTTTTGCGTTCCCCGCCCGATATCCCAAATTGTTCAAACGCCAAACCTGCCCGGGGAACTCCTCCACGGGATCCAAATGCCCGACTTTCAGCGCCAGCGAATATCCTTTCACCACAAGTTTGCCTTCCCTATTTCCCTGCGGATCCACTACTTTTTTAGTCACGCTTCCGTCGCCGGCTGTCTTAATTTTCTCTCCCGTGTCCAGTTGAATATCCAGCTCCGTATCCACCACCGGATTCCCCGCCCAATCCAGCACGACGATCTTTAACTGCACCGGATCCGCAATTGTCTGAAACGTCGTGTACTCGGTCGTCGGGATACTCACTTCCTTCTTCTGTTTCGCCGGTATCTCCAGCGCGTCCCCAGGATACAGTACGTTCGGGTTCCGCTTCGCCTTCAAAGCGGCATTCTTCCCATCGTCCCAAATCGTCTTCCACGACAAAAACCCCGCGTCCGCCGCGATGCTCGCGATGTGATCGCCTTGCAAAACCTGATACGCCCCCGCCGCTATTTTCGGCGCGTTCTTGAATAGCGTTACTGCCGCCCCTTCGGCAAAACTGCTCGCCTTCGCCCATTCCCGGCCGCACAGTTCCGGAAACCGCACGCGACAAGTACCGGGGTCTATCCCGTCCTTTCGGAACGATCCCTTGTCCGACAGGGTTCCCTTCTCCATGGTTCCGTCCGGTAGAGTTACTTCGACACTCAGCCCCTTTACCGGACGCTTGTTTCCGTCCAGTAAGTCGAAGTCCACCCAAGTTTTTTTGGAGCCCTTCAATGCCTCGTTACCGGGTTCCTTTCGCGGGCTCGGGTTCGCTCCTCCGCCTTGTGTCGCCGGCTCGGCCATCTGTGGCGCCTGCACTACGCTTAACGTCCACCGTCCGGACGAGATCCGTTTACAGGTCTCCTCAATCACCAGAGTATCCGCCATCCGCTGCACGATCGTCCCGATCTCGGCAACCAACATGTGCCGTAGCTCATGGCATGCCGACGGGTCCAGGCGCGCGCGGCGGAGCAACGAGGCGCTGCCGATGTCGACGCCTGGAGCGCGTGACGCTTTGTTTGAAACGTGTACTAGTTTTCCCGCGATTCGGATACTGACAGTCATTTTGCTATCTGGGCGCCTATCTAGATTCTGAAGGCGTCCCTACGTTAACAAACGCGCCATCACATGGCAATCCCCTTCAATCCAAAGCCTTTTTTTCCTGCTTTCGAAAATCGACTCATGGGCTCCGTCGGGCCGGGAATAATACCGCCTTGCCCACCCATGGATTGCTGAGCAAGGCGCGGCGCGGCGGGTGCATAGCGACACTTTTCCACAGCCTGCCATCTGCAGACTCGCCAGACTCGCCACCGGTGGACCGTCGAAGTCCCATCCGTTACGATCCCCGTTGTAATAGAGTGGAAACAAATTCGATTAGAAATGTTTTCTTACTGAAACGAAAGGACTTATTCGTCGCACTAGCCCTTGTAGTCCGGGTGGTCTGCTGTGCTAGACTAAGGGTCCGCGCGATTGATTCATTGCAGATTGGCAGGTTATAATGGGATTGCTACCAGCGGAAAGAACTTACTACAGATATAGTTCTACTACTTTTCCACATGCTGTGGAAATTCTGTGGATTTTTTCTATTTAACATATGAGCACCTGGGATCGTATCAAACAACATCTATCGCTCACGGTTAGTTCTGAGAGTTTTCAGAACTGGCTTGCGCCTACCGAACAGCGGGACGAATTCGCTGAGACGCTGATTATCCGAGTGCCTACCGAGGCAACCAAAGCGTGGATGGAGCAGGAGTACCCGGAGAAGGTGACGGCGGCCATTATGGCGCTCCGGTTGGGAATACGCGAGATTCGATACGAAGTCACACCGGGACCAACGCCGCTGGCGGTCCTGGCTGGAGAGAAGGCTGGGCTTGCCAACACCGTAACCTTCAGTTCCTCGGCGACCCAGTTGAATCCACGCTATACCTTTGATTCCTTTGTAGTTGGTTCATGCAACCAGTTTGCCCACGCGGCCGCTCGAGCGGTGGCTGACCACCCTGCAACCCGGTACAACCCCCTATTCATTTACGGCGGCGTAGGCATGGGGAAAACCCATCTGATGCACGCGGTTGGCCGAGCACTGATGGAACAGCGCTCCGGCATGCGAATCGTTTACACATCCAGTGAAAAATTCATGAACGAAATGATCGCGTCCATCCGGACTGATCGCATGTCCCAGTTTCATCAGCATTACCGGAATGCCGACGTACTGCTGGTCGACGACATTCAAATTTTGGCGAACCGGGAACGGACGCAAGAAGAGTTCTTCCATACTTTCAACGCATTACACGAACACGGCAAGCAGATTGTCATGTCCTCCGACCGGCCGCCCAAAGACGTGACGGGCCTAGTGGACCGCCTTCGCAGCCGCTTCGAGTGGGGTCTGATGGTAGATGTTCAGCCGCCCGATCTAGAAACCAAGATGGCAATTCTGGACATGAAGGCAGCGGGCGAAGGAGTGAAACTCCCTGAAGACGTTCGCATCCATATAGCCACCAAGACCAAATCAAATGTTCGAGAACTGGAAGGGGCGTTAATTAAGCTGATTGCGTATTCCAGCGTCACCGGTGCCCCAATCTCGCTGGCAATGGCCCAACAGGTCCTTCGGCACCTTTCAGCAGGGTCCGAAAAGCGAATCACGGTGGAATCGATCATTAAAGCGGTGGCGGAGAAGTTTAGTTTGCAGCCGGCGCAGTTGAAGCAGAAGACGAATGTGCGGCAGATCGCCTATCCGCGGCAGATTGCGATGTACCTCTGCAAGGAAATGACGCCGGCTTCGCTCCCGGAGATCGGTCGTCACTTCAATGGGAAGCATCACACGACGGTGCTGCACTCTGTCCAAAAGATTAGTGAACTCCGGCAACGTGACGCGGAATTGAACAGAATTATCCACAGCATAACCGATGCGTTTTGAGCAAGTTGCAGCAATTTCCACAGAACCCCCGATTTAGCCCTGAGGATTCCTGTGGAAGGAATGGCCAGTGCCCGGCGATCCACCAATTTCCACTGAGGATTCCAAAAGGTAACAAGACGGCAAGCAGTTGTTTTTAGTATAATTTAGAGAGAATTCAACATATCCACAGCCCCTACTATTCCGATACCTGTTTAATATTCATCTTTCATAGAAGAACAGTAGCGGAAGTGGGCAGCGGGGACGGCAAAGGCAACGACGATGGAATTCACAATTAATCGATCCGATCTGGTGCGGGAACTGGGCCTCTCCCAGGGAGTTGTGGAGAAGAAGTCCACAATTCCGATCCTCTCCAACATACTGCTGGAGGCGGAGGGCGAACGGCTCACGCTGACGGCGACCAATCTGGAATTGGGGATCCGCTGCGGATGCCCCGCCAAGGTCAAAAAAGCAGGAAGCGGAACCATACCCGCGAAAAAATTAATGGATTATGTCCGGCTATTGCCGGATGGCGAAATTACTATCAAGTTCGCCGAAAACCATTGGGCGTCCATCACGGCTGGCAAGGCGCGAACACGCATCGCGGGAATGAGCCGGGAAAGTTTCCCGGAACTCCCGCAAATGCCGGAAACGCTGGCGGAGCTGCCAGTGAAGACGCTGGCGGGGATGATAGAGAGGACCATCTTCGCGATTTCCGCCGAAGAGTCGCGATTTACACTGAACGGGGCGTTGTTGCTTGTAAAGCCAGTTGGCTTGACCATGGTCTCGACGGACAGTCATCGGCTAGCGACCGTGGAGGCACCGCTAACGCTCGACATCAGTTCCGGCGAGCCCTTCCGCGCCTTGCTGCCTCGTAAGGCCATGAATGAGATCCTGCGGCTGTCAGCGGAGGCGGGGCCCGATGCGAAGCTTCAGTTCAGCGGCGACGATAATCACCTTTTTTTCCAGCTCGGCGACAGGCTGCTGCTGAGCCGTAAACTGACGGGCAATTTCCCCGATTTCGAACGCGTACTTCCCAAGGAACAGCCGAACGTGATCACGATGCCGCGGGAAGAACTACGCTCCTGCCTGGAACGAGTCATGCAGTTCTCCGATGAGCGGTCGCGGGCGATTAAACTGCGGGCGATTGACGGCGAAGTGATGCTCCACTCCTCGTTGTCGGACACCGGGGAATCGGAAGAAACTCTGAACGTCACCTACAACGGCCCGAAAGTGGATATTGGCTTCAACGCGCAATACCTGCTGGAATTCCTCCGGGCGGTCGAAGAACCAGAAGTCTCGTTTTTGTTCAAAGACGCCGGCAGCGCCGGTGAATTGAGGCCGGTTGGAGATTCGCCGCTCCGCTACCGGTACGTCGTGATGCCCATGCGCATTTGAAATTTGAGTAGTCAGGAACACACACATTGATCAACGAACAGGATTACAGCGCGAGTAGTATCAAAGTGCTTGAGGGGCTGGAGGCCGTACGCCTCCGCCCCGCCATGTACATTGGCTCCACGGGTGAAATGGGACTCCATCACCTGGTGTACGAAGTTGTCGATAACTCCGTTGATGAATGCATGGCCGGCTACGCGACCAAAGTGCTGGTGACAGTCCACACCGATAACTCAGTGACGGTGGAAGACGATGGCCGCGGCATTCCCGTGGACATCCATGAAGAAGAGGGCGTCTCAGCGGCGCAGGTCGTGCTCACCAAACTGCACGCCGGCGGTAAGTTCGATTCCAACAGCTATAAAGTTTCCGGCGGCCTGCACGGCGTTGGCGTCAGCTGCGTCAACGCGATCAGCGAAGAGTTTGAACTGGAGATTTGGCGGCAGGGCCATACCTGGACACAGGAATATTCAAAGGGAGCTCCGCTGGCACCGTTGAAACAAGGCGGTAAGGCTGGGAAACGCACGGGCACGAAAATTCGGTTCAAGCCGGATACTACCATCATGGACGCCCATGTTTTCAACATCGACACACTGGCCTCGCGCCTTCGTCAGTTGGCGTTCCTGAACCGCGGACTCACCATTCATTTGACCGATGAACGGCAGGATCCGCCGCACGCCACCGAGTTCCACTATGAGGGCGGCATCGCCGAATTCATCAAGCATCTCAACAAAACGAAGAGCTGCCTGCACGATAAACCGATCTTTTTCGAAGGCGAGCGCGATTTGCCGAATGGCGGCACGCTCACGATGGAAGTGGCGCTGCAATACAACGACGGCTACTCCGAAACGGTTTTCAGCTTCGCGAATAATATCAACACCGTGGATGGCGGAACGCACCTTTCCGGTTTTCGAAGCGCTTTGACGTCTACGATCAACAAGTACGGAAAATCGGGCGGGTTGTTTAAAGACGTCAAGGAAAATCTCTCCGGCGACGATGTGCGCGAAGGACTGACGGCAGTGATCAGCGTCAAGATTCCGCAGCCGCAGTTTGAAGGCCAGACCAAGGGCAAGTTGAACAGTGACTGTTCGGGGGCGGTGGCCCAACTCATCAACGAAAAGCTGGGTGAGTACTTCGACAAAAACGGCAACGTGATGAAGCGCATTGTCGGCAAAGCGATCGACGCGTCCCGCGCGCGCGAGGCGGCCCGCAAGGCCCGCGATTTGACGCGCCGTAAAGGCGCTTTGGACTCCGGTGGCCTGCCCGGAAAACTAGCCGATTGCCAGGAAAAAAATCCTCAGTTGTGTGAGTTGTATCTGGTTGAGGGGGAGAGCGCCGGCGGCACCGCCAAGAGCGGCCGCGACCGGAAGTTCCAGGCGATTCTGCCGTTGAAAGGTAAGATTCTCAACGTCGAAAAAGCCCGCTACGACAAGATGTTGGGCCACGAGGAAATCCGGTGCATGATCACCGCCATCGGCGCTGGTATCGGTAAAGACGACTTCGACGTCGCCAAGCTCCGCTATCACAAGATCATCATCATGACGGACGCCGATGTGGACGGGTCCCACATCCGCACATTGTTGCTGACCTTCTTCTTCCGGCACATGCAGGAGCTGATCACGCGCGGGCATGTGTTTGTCGCGCAGCCGCCGCTGTATCGGATTAAGAAGGGCAAGGAAGAGAAGTACATCAAGGACGACAAGGAATTTACGCGCGAAATTCTGCAGCGGGCGACGAAGGGGCTCTCGTTAGAATACGGCCCAGAAGGCGACCGGCAGAAACTGGAGGGCACCGATTTCCGGAACTTCCTGATTTCTTTGGACGAGTTTGCGGCGTTGTTTAAGAACCTGGAAAAAAGGCTCCGGGACGCGCGCGTGGTGGCAGTGTTGACGAATGCCGAGTTGTCCGTCGACACGAAGGTGGACTTCCAGCAGAAGGCCAATATGGAGATGCTGTTTCAGCGGCTGGAACCGTTGAAAATTGGCGCGGTGTTGAAGGCCGACGAGATGCATGACGCCTGGAGCGTTTCGTATCAGGATCCGACGAACGCCGAGCGGACGATTGGCATTGAGATGGCTTCGCAGCCTGAGTATCGACGGTTGCGAACACTGGCAAAATCGATTGCGAAGTACAATCAGCCGCCATTCATTGTGGCGAAAGAAGAGCGTCGGGAAACGAAAAACGTTTGGAGCGAACTGCTGACGTATTTGCGCGAAGAGGGCATGAAAGATGCCAACGTGCAGCGGTATAAAGGGTTGGGCGAGATGAATGCCGAACAGCTTTGGGAAACGACGATGAACCCGGAGAAGCGGACTTTGCTGCGGGTGGATCTGCAGGATGTGGTGGAAGCCGACCTGATTTTCTCGACGCTAATGGGCGAGGACGTGGAGAACCGGCGGCGATTTATTGAGTTGAATGCGTTGGATGTTCGGAATTTGGATATTTAAGCGCGCGGGGCAATCCTGTTATCCTTGAAGTGCGCCGACAGAACACCGCGGCGACATCCTGCTTGCCACGCTGCGCGGCCGAAACGTAAGACCAAGACTTGATCACTTCGTGACAGGTACCAAACCGATGACTCCAACAGATTTTCTCCGGGCTAAAGCCGGCGGCGGGAAACTTTCCATGGCCACCTGCTACGACTACACCTTCGCCAGATTACTGGCGAAGAGTCCAGTTGACGCTATCCTGGTGGGCGACAGCGCCGCCATGGTGATGCACGGGCATGAGACGACGCTCACCGCGACGATCAGCATGATGGAGACGCATGTCGCCGCCGTCGCCCGCGGCGCCGGGAAGAAACTGATCGTCGCCGACATGCCGTTTCTCACGTACCGGAAAGGCGTTCCGGCGGCGATGGAAGCGGCGCACGCCCTGATGTCCGCAGGCGCGCATGCCTTGAAACTGGAAGGCGTTGCGGGGCATGAAGACGTGATAGAGCGGATCGTTGGAAGCGGCATCCCGGTCATGGGCCACGTGGGGATGCAGCCCCAATCGGTCAAGGCGTACGGGGGGTTCAAGCCTCAAGGGCGGGAGGAATCGGGCGCGTCGGAAATTGCGCGGCACGCGAAGACGCTCGAAACGCTTGGCGTCTTCTCCGTTGTCATTGAGTGTGTTCCAGCACCGCTGGCCGAACAGATCACGCGGGCGCTCACCATTCCCACCATCGGAATCGGCGCGGGCCCTGGATGCGACGGGCAGATTCTGGTGCTGCAGGACCTGTTGGGGATGAATTCAAATTTTCGCCCGCGCTTCGCGCGGGCCTTTTGCAACGCGGAGACCGCCATTCTTGAAGCACTGACCGTTTTCGACACGGCAGTGAAGTCTTCCGTCTTTCCCACCGCCGAAGAGAGCTACAGCTAATGCATGTTTCAACGACGATCTCGGAATGGCTGGAAAGGCGCGCCGCTCTGGAGGGGCGATTGATCGGCGTTGTTCCGACGATGGGGGCGCTGCACCGGGGACACGCCGCTTTAGTAGAACGCTGCAAGCGGGAAAACGAAGTGGTGACCGTCACGCTTTTTGTCAATCCGGCACAGTTCAATGACCCGGCGGACTTACAGCGATATCCACGCACAATGGATGCCGATCTGGCTTTGTTGGCCGGCCTGGGAACAGACGAAGTTTTCGCGCCTTCGGCAGGCGAGTTATACCCCAATGGATATGCGCTCCGCGTCGTCAACGATAGCTTCGCGAAAGAGATGGAAGGGCGCTGCCGCCCTGGATTTTTCGAAGCCGTCATGACTGTGGTGCTAAAGCTGCTGAACCTGATTCGCGGCGGCCGCGCCTACTTCGGCGAGAAGGATTATCAGCAGTGGAAAGTGCTCCACGAGATGGCACTGGAGCTATTCCTTCCGACGGAAATTCGACTTTGCCCGACGATCCGCGCTGCTTCCGGTCTGGCGGAAAGCAGCAGAAATGCGTTACTCTCCCCGCAAGGGCGGGCACAGGCCGCGGTGATTTATCGGGCGCTGACGCAGGCCGTTTCCGCCACAGAGGCGCGCGCCGAGCTGGAAGCGGCAAGGCTCCGCGTCGATTACGTGGAGGAGCATTGGGGGCGCCGGTTCGCCGCGGCATACCTGGAAGGAATTCGCCTGATCGACAATGTGCCATTGGAGAATGCGAAATGCTCTTCTGCCTCGACGTAGGGAACAGCCAGACATTTGGCGGCGTGTACGACGGCGAGCAACTGCTGTTCACATTTCGCCGCACTTCGAATGCGCGGGCGTCCTCCGATGAGTCAGGGATCTTCTTTCGAACGGTATTGCGGGAGAACGATGTGGACCCGGCGGCTGTGAAACGCGTGGCCATCTGCTCGGTGGTTCCGGACGCGGTTCACTCGCTGCGGAACTGCTTCCTGAAATATTTCCGCGTCGAGCCGTTTTTGTTGCGGCCCGGGGTAAAGACGGGACTGAAGATCCGTTACCGCAACCCGCTGGAGGTAGGCGCGGACAAGATCGCCAACGCCATGGGCGCAGTGGGCCGCTACCCGCGGCAGGACCTGATCATTGTCGATTTCGGAACCGCCACGACGCTCTGCGCGGTGAGCGCGGAGGCCGAATACCTGGGCGGCATTATCACGCCGGGGGTGCAGACTTCCATGGCGGCCCTGGACGCGAGAACGGCGAAGCTGCCCACGGTGGAAATTTGCAAGCCCGCATCGGTGCTGGGCCGCTCGACAGTGGAGAGCATTCAGTCTGGCTTGTACTACGGGACGCTGGCCACGGTCAGGACGCTCGCTGGCGCGATAACCGAAGAGCAGTTTGGCGGACGCCCGGCGACGTTGGTCGGTACGGGAGGATTTGGACGGCTTTTCCAGAATGAAAAACTGTTCGACGCATTTCTGCCGGAGTTGCCGCTGATGGGGCTGCGCCGCGCTGTGGAGATGCCGGCTGCATAACGAATTCCCCGAAACGTTTGTAGGAGTACAGCCGTGAAGAAATCGATTGCGGCAGCCGCGGAAAGGTCTAATCCTTGAAGTGCAGAATCGAGTTGAACAGCATGGAGAACTCGCCATGGTTCTGCCAGCGGTAACAGGGGTTGGTAGAGAACATCACCACGCGCCCCTTGCCCACCGGCACATCCAGGATCGCCGCCTTGTCCTTGATCTCCGTGCCGCCTTTTAATAATCCGCTCAAATCCATTCCTGTGAACTTCATCAGCGTCCACTTGTTCCTCTGCGTTTCGGGCATCGCAAACACCGGTCCGCCGGCGTATCGGACCGGCAGCCGCTTCTTATCGTAGCCGTAGAAAATCGGGTGCGACGGCTTCATCACTTCGGCCTCCACGATCGGGCCGGGAGCGTAGAATGCGGCCGAAGTGCGGCGGGCTTCCACTTCGCGAGTCAATCCAAACTCGGCCGGGAAAAAGCTGGCCGCGCCGAGCGTAATCACAACGCCGCCGTCCTGCACGAACTTCTCGATTTCCAAAGCCCCGGCGAGTCCCATGCCGCCGGTTATCTCATCGGCCTCGCCGTAGAGTCCTTTGTATTCCAATGGAATCTTCGCCGGCTCCAAATCGAACACGAGGCCCTTTCCGCTGCCCGCCTGGCTGGGAATCAGCAGGACATCATAGGCGGCACGCAGCCCGCCCTTTTTCACGCGATCCTTGAAAATCAGATCATACGCCACGCCGTAATGATCCATCGCATGACGAACCCAGCCCACCTGCTGCGTGTTTCCCCATGTGCTGAACATCGCCATTCGCGGCAGATCCACGGCGTGTCGCTTCACGTCCGGCATCGCGGCCAACGCCACCGCGCGTAGGCCTAATGCCCAATGCCGCTTACTTTGTGTAGCAGAGCGGTATTTTGCTGAAGTTCAAATTATCTGCTGGACATTTTCGCCGCCGCTGGGTATAGTTTGTTGGATGGGTCCACCAGAACAATTAGTGTAAGCCTTGAGAAGATCGGTCTCGAC
>CAMDKT010000081.1 GCA_945900935.1 Candidatus Sulfopaludibacter sp. SbA3
AAACGTTCACCACCGCGGCTTTTGACCGAAGCAGCTTCCGGCAGTTTGGAACCTCCCCCTACAGGGCGGCTCCGAAGGGCCTTCCTTCATCTTCCGCACAGCATGGCGCTATTCGCTCCTTCTTGACACAACGTCTCCGCTTCACCGGCGGAACCAGACTAACATGCACTTTCCCGCAGCCTTGGAAAAGGGGACATTTCTACTTTGCCTTGACACCCGTGCTGAGGATCCCTTGACGCCCACCCGGCTGAAACATATAATCCCATTGACCGCCTGAATCGCCTGAAGCATGAAGCCCGCTACCACGATCAGCAAAGTATGTCGCGTTCTTGCGGAATTTCGACAGCGCCCGAGCCTCGGTGTGACTGACTTGGCGCGCCGGACAGGCCTGCTGCCGAGCGACGTTCACCGCATCCTCTCCTCGCTCAAATACTGCGGATTCGTTGAGCAAAATCCACAAACGAAGACCTATCGCCTGGGCGTCGGGCTGATGAAACTCGGTCTGGCCGCGTTCCAACGCAATGAACTGCGGGAAGCCGCCCGGCCACTGTTGCTCCGGCTTTCAGGAGAAGTAGAGGCAACCGCGCATCTGGCCATTTTCGATCCGCGGGAGTTCGACATCTTCCTTGCCGATCAGTTCGACACTTCCGCCGGGATTCCATTCAAAGCCAATTTCGGCGTCACCGCCGCGGCCCACTGCACGGCGTTGGGCAAGGCCATCATGGCGAATATTGATCATGAATCGGCGCTGCGGTATTTGGAGCGGAAGGGCACGCCGAAGTCGGCGCCGAATACGATAACGCATTTAGCTTTGCTGGAGACTGAATTGCGGAAAACACACAGTCAGGGATACAGCCTGGATTTGGAGGAGAGCACGAGCGGAGCCTGTTGTGTCGGCGCCGCGATCCAGGATTGGACTGGCGCGACGGTGGGGGCGATCAGCGTCTCCATGCCGTCGCAGAAATACTACCGGGCACAGCCGGCGGCGTTGGCGTCGGCCGTGCGGAATACGGCGATGGAGTTGTCGCAACTGGTGGGGTACACGCGCACGTAAGTTCAACTATTTTGAACGGCTGGATTGACCCGGCCGCGAAAATTCATCAGGCTAGTACAAAGCTACCCGCCTTCCGGCGGAGGGGGATCGAATTTATGGAGAGCACTATGTTGACTCGTCTCGCAGTTTTAGTTCTTGCCGCAATTCCGTTGCTGGCGCAATCGACCGGTACGGCGACGGTCGTCGGCACCGTCACCGACTCCACTGGCGCTGTTGTTCCCGGCGTTCGCGTCACGGTACGCAACACCGGCACGCAGTTCGCCTATGAAGGCCAGACCAGCGCGGCTGGCAGCTACTACATTCCGAATCTGCCGTCGGGCAGCTATGAAATCGTGGCGGAGTCGCAGGGCTTCAAACGATTCGTGCAAAGCGGCATCACTCTGCGCATCAACGAATCGCCGCGCATTGACGTCGTCCTCGAAGTCGGCAACGTTTCCGATTCGGTAAAAGTGACCGCAGCTCTGCCGATGCTGGAGACCGAGACAGCCGGATCGGGCCAGGTGCTCGATGGCGCGGTGGTCCAGAAGTTGCCGGTGATGCAGAAGTTCGTCCACCGTGTCTTGCTTTACATGCCGGGGATGACGAATATCAACGGCCAGCACGCGGTGGGCCAACGGCAACGCGCGATCGGCTACTCGATGGACGGCGTGAGCGGCAAGGAGCCCGCGGTCGGCCAGGTGGGCGATTTCACTCGCACGATGATCGCGTCGCTCGACGCCATTCAAGAATTCAAAATGTGGACGACCGGCACGCCGGCCGAGTTCGGGCATTCGGCAGGCGGCCAGTTGAGCGTCGTTTTCAAAAGCGGCGCCAACCAGTTTCATGGCAATGCGGAAGACCGGTACACGAACGGAAAACTGATCCATCGGGCGTTTCTGGAGCAGTTGCCGCGTACCGGGAGTTTCGATTATCACGAATGGGGCGCGACGGCTTCGGGCAAGATCATCAAGGACAAGACGTTCTTCTTCGGCGGCGTGCAGCAGCATTATGAAAAGCTAAGCGAAACGGTGATTGTGAGCGTGCCCAGCCCGGAAATGTACGCGGGCGACTTCCGCTTCGGCGGTCGCGGGCTGCCGGTCTATAACCCGTTCACGACGCGCCAGGACGGCGCAACCTGGA
The DNA here is from genome assembly GCA_945900935.1 of Candidatus Sulfopaludibacter sp. SbA3. Lineage (GTDB taxonomy): Bacteria > Acidobacteriota > Terriglobia > Bryobacterales > Bryobacteraceae. The sequence goes on from CAMDKT010000081.1 coordinate 2,174, forward strand.
CGCGCGATCCGTTCCCGAACAACACGATTCCGGCGTCGATGTTCGATCCGGTGGCGCGGAAGGTACTCTCGTTGAAGCCGTGGCGGCCACAATCGGATCCCGGGACGATTCAGCAAACCGGACCGGTGAATAACCTCACCTATAACGCCGGCGGTGCCTATGACTTTCAGCGTTTCGATGTGAAACTCGATCATCAGTTCAGCGCGAGTCACCGCATCTTCGGGCGTTACTCCCATGTGCGGCACCGGAGCCAGGACAGGCCGGTGCGAGAGTTGACTGAGGTTGTCTACGGCAGTGTTTATGTGAAGCCGATAGACCAGCGCAATGTTGCGATTTCCGATACGTATACGTTTAGCCCGACGGCGATCAACGAGATGCGGCTGGGTTTCAACCGGCGCGTCGGGCTGGCGGTTCCGGAGAGCTACAACGCCGGGTGGGCGAAGCAGCTCGGCATTCCGGGCGTATCGGATGCGACGTTCCCGGATTTCCAAAATCCGGGCGGGGGGCGATTTTATGGGTTTGGGCCGGGCGGCCGTTCGCTCGATGTCTCCGAGGACTTTACGTTTCAGAACAACTTTACGAAGGTGGCGGGCAAGCATACGATGAAGTTTGGATATGAGTTGATGCGGACCCGCTACAACTCGTTATCGGCCGCGCTGCCATCGGGCCAGTACCGTATGGGCGGTACGGAATTGCCGTTCACGCCGAACACGGGAAATGCGTTTGCCAGCTTCCTGCTTGGCACAGTGGGGCAGGGCGTATTCCAGCAGAACAATGCGACGTGGCTGCCGCGGTGGTGGTCGCAATCGTTCTACGGCCAGACCACTTGGCGGCCGCGGCGCAACCTGACGCTCGAGTTGGGCGTGCGCTGGAGCTACGAATCGCCGTTCTCGACAAAGTACGGGCAGCAGGCGCAGTTTGATCCCGGCGCGACCGATCCGCTCACCGGACTGAGGGGCGCAATTGTTCACGGAAAAGGCAACTTGGCGAAGCGTGACTTGAACAACTTCCAGCCACGCCTTGGCATGGCGTGGAATTTGCGCCCGCGCGTCGTGATGCGCTCCAGCTTTGGCATGTACACAGTGGACCTGATGACCAATGGTCTGGGGCAGAATTTCGAGGAGTACATTGGCACGGCCAACGTGCAGCCCGCGCCGGGCGATCCGCGCCACGCGTTCCTGCTCTCCCAGGGCCCGGGCGCTATTTCGTTCCCAAGTTCGGCGGACGGCAGCGTACCGTTCCAGGGAGCTAACTTTGGCGGCCGGAACGCTTCGCTGTTTGACCCGAACATGCGTATGCCGTATGTGCTGATGTGGTCCACCGGCTTCCAGGTGCAGTTGTCAAGAAACTGGCTGATGGAGACTATTTATCAAGGTTCGTCGGGCGTGGGCCTGTTGAACAACTGGGACGCAAACGTGGTCCCGCTGAACATAGCTTCGGACCCAACGACCTTGAACCAGATCTTCAACGCCACGCAGAACTTCAAACCGTACCGGCAGTTCGGCTCCATTCAGCACTACGCGAATTACGGCCACAATTCGCATCATTCCGGTACGTTCCGCTTCGAGCGGCGTTACTCGCAGGGTATGACGTTGAACACGTTTTATCAACTCGGCAAGACGCTGAACGATGGCGATGACGACGGCGGGCGCAGCGGCATTACGTTCTACAACCGGTCGCTGGAAAAGGCCCGCGCCAGCTACGATATCCGGCACCGGCTGGTGAGCGTGATGACCTACGAACTGCCCTTCGGCAAGGGCCGCAAGTTCATGAGTAGCGGCGGAATTAAGGACTACGCATTCGGCGGTTGGGACTTCGCCTGGACGCAGACGCTCCAGAGCGGGCCGCCGGTGAACGTGACCGCGGCTGGCAGCCCGAATCGCTATCTGCCAGGCATGGTGCGCCCGAATACGTCGCTTCCCGCCGAGCAGTTGGCGGTCAATAACTATGAGATCGGCGCGCGATTCCCGCTGGCCGCGCAGAATCAGTATTTCGTGAATAGCGGCTTCTCCTATCCAGCAGCGTTCACGGCTGGAACGCTGGGCCGCAATGTGATGGAATCGCCGGGTCTGCGCTGGACGCAGTTGTCCATCTCCAAAGGTTTTCGGATCACTGAACGCGTTCAGTTCATCATCCGGTGGGACGCCAACAATCCGACAAAGGAGCCGCAGTTGGCCGACCCCGGAGCATCATACAACGTGAACAATCTGGCGCAATTTGGACGCTTCGCCGGTATCGGCCGAGGCAGCTTCTCCGATATCGGTACGTCCCGTATGCACCACATCGTCGTCGGTCGGGTCCAATGGTAAACCGGCGAACATTTCTCGGCGGAGTGTTGGCGGGGTGCGCCTCGGCGCAGCCCCGTCGGCGCGTGCTGGCGCTCATCGGAGATCGTTACCATAACCCCGATTACATCCGCATCGGCCTCAGCAAAGTCTTCGACGGCTTGAATCTCGATGTCGAATACACCATCGACACCAACGCCCTTTCCGCCGCGAAATTGAAGGGCTGCCAACTGTTCCTCTGCCTGCGGGATGGAATGATTTGGCCCGATGGCTACCTGGGTCCGGACGCCTACACCGCCTATGCCGCGGGCCTCGAAAACCGCGCGGATTTTCCGGAGTCCAAGCCCGCGCAATGGCTGAAAGAAGAACAGGCCGCCGCGCTGAAAGAGTTCGTCATGGCGGGCAACGGCTTCTATTCTCTGCACAACAACAGCCACGTCTCTCTATCGTCGAAGACCTATCGAGACGTGCAGGGCGGCGCCTACATCGGGCATCCGCCGCTCCGCCCATTTCAAGTGAAGTCCGTGAACGCGACGCACCCCATCACGCAAGGCTTGAAGCCGTTCATCACCAACGACGAACAGCACTACGTGGACTACGACAAGGACCCCAAACACATCCTGCTCGAAGCCGAAAACATCGACGGCCTTACCTTCAGCAAGTACGGTACGAAGTCCATCGCCGGCTGGGCGTATGACTACGGCAAAGGCCGCGTGGTCTTCACTTCCATCGGGCACACCATCCACGCACTGTGGGCGGGCGAGCATACCAAAATGCAACGCCGCGCCGTCCAGTGGTTATTGAAGGACCTGTAATCTACCCGTTCAACTTCCAATTCGGCCGGTACTGCCGCTTCAGGTAATCATTGGCTTCATTCATGTTGGTGACGCGCCCGGCGGCCGGATCGTACTCCAGCTTTTTGCCCGCGCGATGCGCCACCAGGCCCAGCAGCATCTGCTCCATCATCGTGCCTGCGTAGTCAAAATCGCAGTGCGTCTTCGTGCTGGTGCCGTGAACGACGTTGTTGCTCTTGCCCTTGCACGCGTCGAGCCAATCCTGTTGGAAAATATCGCCGCCGCGCCGGGCATTGCCGCCCTCGAGCATCGCCGTAACTGTAGTATTCGGCAGCCCCAGCGCGGCCGGTATCTTCCCGTCCAGCATCTGAATATCGGGGAAGCCGCTAGCCCCCGGCGTCGTGCTCGGCATAGCTGTGAAGCCGGCTGGGAGCGGCGCTGCGTTCGGCCGCCCGCCTCCGCCGCCACGGGGCGATTGCGCTTGCGTCGTCTGCCCCGTGCCGCCAATCAGCGGCAGCAATGAGCCACGATCGCGGCGCTTGTAGTAAGTCATGTCGCCGTCGTCATTGTTGGGAATAATCACGCGCGTCGTGAAATCGGCGAATATCGAGCCCTTCGTTCCCTCGAAAATTGCGCCATTGCCGACGCGGGCGAGATCGATGTACCCCCTCGGCGCGTCGGGCTTCAAGCCCCCTTGATACCAAACCAACTCCACCGGCCCGCGCCAACTGTTAGCCGGCTGCTGGAAATGGGCCTTCAGCTTCACCGGGCAAATATCGGCATTGTATTTATCGCTCGCATCCCGGTCGATATCGATCGACGTTGGCGCGCCGCCGTCAATCACGTTCCAAACCAAGTCCATCGTATGCGCGCCCATGTCGCCCATCTGGCCCACGCCAAAGTCGCGGTACATGTTCCAGAACAGGCAGTTCAAACCCGAGGTTCCGCCAAAGTACTGCGGGCTGTAGGGGTGGTACGGCGACGGCCCGATCCATTGTTCGTAGTGCAGCGAAGCCGGCGGCTGCCCCTCGCCCTTCGGATAGCCAGGGCGCGGCAGTTGGCGCGCGTCCCAACTGTGCACGGTCTTCAATTCGCCAATCGCGCCATCCAGAATCAGCTCGCGCAGGCGTTCGAAATTCGGATACGCGTGCCGTTGAGTGCCGTGCTGAGTGGCCACCTTCGCGCGGCGCCCCAGGTAGTTCGCGCGCACCGTCCGAACCTCTTCGACACTGATGCCCAGCGGCTTCTCGCAATAGACATGCATGTTGCGATTCAGCGCCCAATTCGCGATAAACGCATGGTGGTGATCGGCGGTGCAAATGATCACCGCCTCCACGTCTTTCTGGTCCAGTGCCTGCCGCCAATCCACATACGTCTTGGCCTTGGGAAACAAGGCTGCGGCTTCTTTCGTGCGCAGATCGTTGATGTCGCAAAGCGCCACCACGTTCTCATCGCGCAGCGACGTGTAGTGCGCCGTGCCGCGTCCCCATACGCCGATCAACGCAATGTTCAATTTGTTGCTCGGGGCATTCTGCCCGCGCAGCGTGCCGCTTTTCAGTATCGTTAATCCGGCGGCCGCGGATTTCAACAGCTCGCGTCTTTGCATGCCCATATACTATCGGAATAAATAGCGAACCGTTGTCCCCGCGGAACGCGCATGCCGTTCCGTAACCTGATTGACTACCTCGGACGAAACCACTGTATCGACGAATTTCTCGATTCCTTTCCGACTGTGTCGCGCGAACAGGTACTGGCCGCCTTGGAAGCGCCCCACGAAGCGGTGTGCTCGCTTGTCGTTTCTTCTCGATGAACATTTGGCAAGATGGACCCCCGCGTAGCCAACCCGGATACCCCATCAAAGGCAGCGCCGGAAATGCGCTTCAAATCATCGCCTCCCATTCACCTACAATCAGTAGTAACCCCCATGGAACTGATTATTCAGAATCTGTCCAAGACATACGCCAACGGCGTCAAAGCGCTGGACAACGTCACGCTGTCAATACCGCAAGGCATGTACGGACTGCTGGGGCAGAACGGCGCGGGCAAGTCGACCCTGATGCGAACGATTGCCACATTGCAGGACGCCGATTCCGGCTCCGCAATGCTCGGCGACATCGACGTTCTAAAAGATCGCGACGCGGTTCGCCAGCGGCTCGGCTACTTACCGCAGGATTTCGGCGTCTATCCCCGCATCTCCGCGTTCGACATGATGGACCATTTGGCCCTGCTGAAAGGCGTCACCAATAAAGCCGAGCGCAGGCAACTTGTGGAAGCCATGTTGAACAAGGTGAACCTCTACGAGCACCGCAAGAAAGCGTTGGCCAGCTACTCCGGCGGCATGCGGCAGCGCTTCGGAATCGGCCAGGCGCTCATCGGCAATCCGCAACTGCTAATCGTCGATGAACCCACCGCCGGGCTCGATCCCGGCGAGCGCAACCGCTTCTACAATCTTCTCGCCGAAGTGGGCGAAAGCGTCATCGTCATCCTCTCCACCCACATCGTCGAAGACGTCCTGGAGCTGTGCAGCAAAATGGCCATCATCCACAAGGGCTGCGTGCTCTATGAAGGCGGACCGGACGCAGCCGTTGAAGCGCTGGAAGGCCGCATCTTCAGCCGCAAAATCGAGAAAGCGGATTTGGCGCGATACGAGTCGGAATACAAAGTTATCTCCAATAAAATGCTCGCCGGCCGTCCGCTCATCCACGTCTTCTCGGAGGAACCCCTAAACGCCGGGTTCGCCCCGGTGCGTCCCAGTCTGGAAGACGTCTTCTTCGCCAAAATCGGCGGATTGAACTAAAGGCGCCTCCATGATTTGGAACCTATTTACATTCGAAGCCCGCTACTGGCTGCGCGGCATGATGGTGTGGGTCTTCACCGTCATCATCGGAACCATGATCTTCGCCGCCGCCAGTTCCGACAAAATCACCGTCGGCGCATCGCTCGAAAATACCTTTCGCAATGCGCCCTTCGTCATCCAAAATTTCTACGCCGTGATGAGCCTCTTGACGCTGCTCATGACGACCGCATTCGTCAACGGCGCCGCCGCGCGCGATTTTCAATACGGCACGCAGCAACTCATCTTCTCCACCCCGCTCAAGAAACTCGACTTCCTTCTCGGCCGTTTCTTCGGCGCAGCCATGGTCTCGGTCATTCCCATGCTGGGCATCTCGGCCGGCGTTATCCTCGCCGCCTACATGCCCTGGATCGACGCCGAGCGTTGGGGTCCCATTGCCTGGGCCGCGCACGGGAAAAGCATTCTCGTCTTCGCCATTCCCAATACGCTCTTTATCTCCTCTGTCATCTTCTGCGTGGCCGTCCTCACGCGCAGCACAGTCACCTCGTTCATCGGATCGCTGGCGCTGCTGACCGCTTATACCGTCGCCGGCGTGTTGACACAGGACCTCGATAACGAAACGCTCGGCATGTTGATGGACCCGTTCGGCATTGACACGTTTTCCATCATGACCAAGTACTGGACCGTCGCCGAAAAGAACGGCGTCGCGATGGGCTTGCAGGGCATGATGCTCTGGAACCGTCTCCTTTGGCTAGCCGTTGGCGCTGGCATTTTCTCCTTCACCGCCTGGCGGTTCTCCTTTGCGGAACGCTCCGGGAAGAGGCACTCGGCGCAGGTCGAAACGACGGCGGCCCATTCCGTCGATATCCCGCAAGTGACGTATGCGCGGCACGCCGCCTGGGCCCAGTTCCGCCGGCTCATCGGATTTGAATTCCGGGGTCTCGTCAAGACAACGTCCTTCATCGTCCTCCTCATCGCCGCTCTGCTGAACACGGTACCCAGCATCATCCTCTCCGCCAGGGAGGGCTACGGTAACGGATCCTATCCGGTCACGTATTGGATCCTTGAGATCATTCAAGGCTCCCTCTATATCTTCACCATCTCGATGATCACCTACTACGCCGGTGTTTTGATCTGGCGCGAGCGAGACACGCGCATGGACGAGATTGAAGACGTCACGCCGCATCCCTCCTGGATCCGCTATCTCGCCAAACTCGCCGCGCTGCTCGGCGTCATGGCCCTGCTCCAGACACTGATGATGATCACCGGCATCAGTGTCCAAACTGCCTTCGGGTACCACCGTTACCAGCTTGCCCTCTACGGCAGTGAACTGTTTATTTATGATTTCTCCCTCTTTTTCTTCTTCGCCGTCCTCGCGTTTTTCATCCATGTTCTTTCCCCGAACAAATACGCCGGCTACTTTGCCTTCGTCGCTTTTCTCATCGCCAACGGCGCCGTTTGGGAGCCGCTCAACGTCGCCACACGCCTCGTCCGCTACGCTTCGCGTCCGAACTCCACCTATTCCGATTTCTACGGAAATGCTCCATTTATCGCGGGTTGGTGGTGGTTCACCGCCTATTGGGCCGCCTGCGCCGTCTTCCTGGCCATCGTCACTTCCGCGCTCTGGCCCCGCGGCAAGGAGACTTCGCTCGCCAAACGGTTCGCCGCCTTCAATCCCAAGCTCCGGACTGCGGCCGTCTGCTCCGCCGTGCTCTTCGCGGCGCTCGGCGGCTGGCTCTTTTGGAATACCATGATGCGCAATAAACTCATCGGCCCGGAAACCGCGCTCGACATGCGCGCCGAGTACGAAAAGACATACAAACAATTCCAGAATCTTCCCCAGCCCCGCGTCACGCAGATTCAATACGACATCGATCTTTTTCCCGAACGCCGCGCCATCGTCCTCAAAGGCGATCAGCAGATCGTCAACAAACACACGGCTCCGCTCACGGAAATGCACTTGGTCACGGAGCGCGCCTACCGCTACGAAATCCAGATCGATGGCGCCAAACTCGATAAGAACGACATACGGCATCAGTACCGTATCTACAAACTCGACCCGCCCATGCAGCCAGCCGAAACGCGACGCATGCGCTACACCGTTTCCTACGAGCCTATCGGCGTCGAGAACTCCGTCCGAGCCACGGAGATCGTCCAGAACGGAACCTTTTTCAACAACTCCATCGCGCCGCAAATTGGCTACCAGGCCGACGAAGAACTCTCCCAGCGCAACGACCGCAAGAAGCGCGGTCTACCCGAAAAAGACCTCATGCCCAAGCTGGAGCGAAACTGCGCCGCCAACTGCATGAACACGTACCTTTCCAACAGCTCCGACTGGGTCAGCGTCGAATCGCGCATCTCCACCTCAGCCGATCAAATCGCTATCGCCCCGGGGACATTGTTGAAGGAATGGACCGAAGGCGGCCGCCGCCACTTCCACTACAAACTCGACAGGGACAGCATGAACTTCTACTCGTTCATGAGCGCCTCCTATCAAGTCGCGCGCGAGGAATGGAACGGCATCAAGACTGAGGTCTACTATCACGGCGAGCACACATGGAACGTGCCGAAGATGATGAAGTCCATGCAGAAGTCGCTCGACTACTTCACCAAAAACTTCGGCCCGTACGCCCATAAACAAGCCCGCATCATTGAGTTCCCCCGCGTCGCCGGCTCCGCCCAGGCTTTCCCCGGAACCATGCCCTATTCGGAATCCATCGGCTTCATCGCCAAAATGGAAAAACCCGACGACATCGACAGGGTCTACTACGTCGTCGCCCACGAAATGGCGCATCAGTGGTGGGCCCATCAGGTCATAGGCGCCAACATGCAGGGCGCTACCGCGCTCAGCGAAATGCTCGCCCAGTACGGTGCCCTGATGGTCATGGAAAAAGAATACGGCCGCGACACCATGCGCAAATTCCTGGAATACGAAATGGACGGCTATTTGCGCGCCCGCGGCCGGGAGCTTTTGAAGGAGCGGCCCGTACTCACTGTCGAAGCCGCGCAGGGCTACATCCATTACCAGAAGGGCAGCGCCGTCATGTACTACCTGAAGGAGATGATCGGCGAAGAAGCCGTCAATCGCGCCCTACGGAAACTGATCCAGAAGTTCGCCTACGCGCCGGCGCCCTATCCAACCTCACACGACCTCATCGACGCCCTCCGCGAAGAAACGCCGCAAAACCTCCGCTACCTCATCAAGGATCTGTTCGAGGACATTACCCTATTCGGCAATCGTACCCTGCAAGCCAAAGCAAAAAAACTAGCGAACGGAAAATTCGAGGTCACCGTCGACATCGAAACCAAAAAGTTCAAGGCCGACGAAAAGGGCAATGAAACCGAGGTTCCGGTCGACGACTTCATCGAAATCGGCGCGTTCGCCAAGCCGGAAAAGGATAAACGCTACGGCCAACCGCTGTACCGCGAACGCGTCCATATGAAGTCCGGCAAGGGCCAGTACAAATTCACCGTCGATCAGGAACCGGAAAAAGCGGGCATCGATCCGTTCCGCCTGATGATAGATCGCCTGCCCGATGACAACCTCAAAAAAGTAACAATCGGCGAGTAAATCCTACTGTTTCAGGCTCAGTTTCTCTCTCGTCAACTTCTCCAGCGCCGGGCTCTTCAGTCCCGCGGCCTTTCCCTCGCTCAACGCCGCCTCGGCCGGCAGCCCGTGCTCCGCGCCCCGGAATGATGCCCACGCCACGCCCACCCGATTGGAACTCGCGCAGTGCATCAGCACCTTTCCCTCTCCGGATTTGTTGAGCTCCGCATAGATCTTCGCCAGGTCGCCGTCGCTCGGCATTCCGCTGAACGGCACGTTCACATACTTCATTCCCGCCGCCTTGGCCGCCGTCGCTTCATCGAATCCCAGTTTTTCCATCTCCGCCGGCATCCGCAAATTTACCACCGTCTTCACGCCGAGTTTGGCATACTCCGCCAAGTCCGCCTGCGACGGCTGTCCCGCGAAATAGACCCGCGACCCAAACGCCGAAGAGTTCGGAGACTGTCCGACCGCCACCGGCGCTACCTTCGCCCCCGCCGTCCACGCCGGCTGCCCGTACGCCAACGAAGCCGTCAATCCGCATGCCGCCAACAACGCTATTTTCGTCATGCCTCCATTCTGCTACTTTTTGCGGACATTCGCATCCACAATGCGCTGCTCAAAACGAAACAGCATCGGATCGAGAGGGCCCGCCGTCGCCCGAATCCAATGCACATCCGGCGGGCCGAACGTCTCCACGCGGCTGCCCTCCCGGTTGCTTCGCGACGTTGTCGATCCGGAAATAGTGGCTGTCGCCGTGCACCTGCACCACCTGGGGGCCGCCTGTGTATCCGAACATCCGTTGCGACGATTATCGTCAAAACAATCATTTCCGTTCCAACGCCGCCGGCACTTTCAAAACTCCGTTGCAACGGTTATCGTTGAAACGAGGAATCGGCTGCATCTGCGCGCCGCAGCAACAAACCCCTCACTTGCTCACCGCCACAAACCGCGGCGGCGCGGCCGTGTTGGCGAAGTCCAGCGTGCTCCGGTAAGCCAGCTTCAGAATCTTCACCATCTTCGGAAAGTTGATCTTTTCCACCGAATCCGTCACCTGGTGATAATCGGGATGAAACCCCGTGAACCACCACAACGCCGGAATGTCCTTCAGCACAAACGGATACTGGTCGCTGCGAAAGAATACATTCAGCGCCGGCTCCGTATCCCATTTGTAGTTCAGCCGCAGCCCCACATGTTCATTGGATTTCTCCACCGCCCGCGCGTAGTCCGGGCTGTAATAGGCCCCCACCAGGTTCATCTCATTCGACGTGTCCGCCGCGATCGCAATCAGCCCATCCGTCTGCGTGCTCGCCTTCTCATCGCGCCCGATCATGTCGAAATTGATCACGGCCCGCGTTCCGGCCAGCGGCCGCAATGGCTGAGCCGCGTAGTGGTAACTTCCCAACAGCCCGCGCTCCTCCGCCGCGAAAACGGCGAACAGAATCGAGCGCCGCGGCTTCACACCGGCCTTCATAAACGCATGCGCCATCGCCACCACGCCCACCGTCCCGGATCCATTGTCATCCGCCCCAGGGAACAGCGCGCCCAAATTAAACGCCGGTCCATCGTGATCGTAGTGACCGCTGATTATGATGGTCTCGTCCTTCAGATCCGTCCCCTCCAGCAGCCCAACAACGTTGTAGCTCTCCGCCCGCTTCGTTTCCAGATTCACGATCTCGATATCCGCCGTCACACCCGGCAACAAGGCGGATCGCGGCTTCAAATCCCGGTCAATCGCCGCATGAACCGCGCTCGCCGATTGGCCCGTCGCAGCAACCAACTCTTTCCCCAACGCCTCGCTAATGGTCACCAGCGGAATCCGCAACTCGCCATTCTCCAGCGTCTGCTGCGGCAGCCGTGCGGTCCGTTGCGCCGACCCCGGAATCCGCGCCCGCCGCTCTTCATTCGACGGGTGCTTCCGGTTCGGCTCCGGCATCAGCAGCACCGCCGCCGCCCCATGCTCCTGCGCCGTCCGGATCTTCAGATACGTCCCCGCATAGCGCGTGTTCCCCTTCCCGCTGAACCGCGACGTGGCGTTATCCTCCTGCGGTTCGTGGTCAAAAATCAGCACCACCTTCCCCCGCACATCCAGGCCCTT
>CAMDKT010000082.1 GCA_945900935.1 Candidatus Sulfopaludibacter sp. SbA3
GTTACGCGCTTTGGCCACTTCGCCGAGAGCAATCGTTGTGGGGCCGGGGATGGATTCGGAAATCTCGACGTACGTCTTCTTCGTGCCGACGACGCTAATGCCCTCGGGCAGCAGGATGACATCGGTGCCAGCGGGGACGGACTTGGCTACGGTTTCGATGAATCTGCCGACGCTATCTTCGCGGCCGGAGGAGTTTCGCGGACGGAGGTTGACGGTGGCGACATTGACCTTGCGGGCGGCGGGTGGCGGAATGCGCTCCATGGAAACGTCGTCCCACCAAACCGTGCCCTGCGGGGCGTTGGCAAGATATAGCTGAAGAAATACGGATACGGCTCCGGTTGGGGCCTGGGCCTCGCCGGTGAGTTCGCTCCACTCCCCCGCGCGTCGCGTCCAGGGGAGATAATCCGGATCGCCGGCGCGCTTGCCTCCCGCGGTTTGCCAATCGAGCCGCGCGACGACTTGCCAGTTTTCCGCCGTGACGCTCTCGGCTTTGTAGAACGCCTTGAAACGAAACCACTCGCCCGGTTTCACGCCACGGATCTGCGTCCGCCAGCCGCCATAAGCCGCGGCGTTGGAAACGCCATTGATCGCCAGTGATCCTGGCTCACCGCGGCTAACGTGCATGTCAACGAAAACACGCGGCATCGATTCCGGACGGTGGCTCCACGAGGTCCAGCCTTCCGGTTTTCCAGTGAATCCCGATTGCTGCAGCAGAAACTCAGCGTGGAGGGGAAGTATGAGGACAAAAAGGACGCAAAACCGCATGCCAACAACGTATCAGTTTTGGCGGAAACCTGCCGATGCAGGAATTTAGAGAGTCTTCAGGTAGGCAACGAGGTCGACCTTTTGGGCCGGTTCAAGCTGCTCTTCGTACGGGGGCATGCCGTTGCCGCCCTTGTTAATCTTGTCGAGGACCTTGGCTTCCGTGAGGCCCTCCCGTTTGAAGAGGCCTTTCAGCGCGGGCGCGTTGCCGCGCTTTTCGTCACTGTCGGTGTTGTGGCAACCCATGCAGGCGGAGTTTTCGAAAACTTCCAGACCTTTTTTCGCGTCGCCTTTCTTGTCCGCGCCGAAAGCGAGGGAGCCCAATAGTACCGCGCCGCAGCCGATGGCAGAAATGCGCTTGGAAAGTTTCATGGAAATACGATCTCCTAAACCGAATGAGAATTCTTATATCTATTCTACAATTGCGGCGATGCTCTCCGCTATCGCCGTTTTTGCAAAGGCACCAATACCCGGCCGCGTCAAGACCCGGCTGGCGGTCACGCTTGGCGCTGAAGAAGCGGCGCGCCTTCACGAAAAGATGGTGTCAACACTCGTTCTACGCTTGATCGAAGCGGCCAATCGCCTTGGCTGCGACGTAGAAATACATACCGACACCCTGACAGACGCCTGGGCCGGTCTAGCGGTTTCACGCGCGCTGCAAGCCGACGGGGACCTGGGCGCGCGCATGCTCCGTGCGCTGCGCGAGGGGCTTGACGCGGGCAGGACGCGGATGTTAATTCTTGGCGGTGACGTGCCGACGGTGCCGATTTCGCATCTGGAGGCGCTGCTAGGGGCAGATTCGGATGTGGCGCTAGGACCGGCGGAGGATGGCGGTTATTACGCGATTTGCTGCCGCAAAACGCATCCGGAGATGTTTGGCGGCGTGGCGTGGTCAACTTCGAAGGCTTGTGAACAGACGGCGGCGGCGTGCCGCGGTGCCGGACTCTCCGTGGCAATTGGACCGATGTGGTTTGATGTTGATGAACCATCCGATCTGGATCGGATATAAATATGCCCGGCGAAGCGGGGAGTCCGTTTAATCTCGTTTCAAAGCTCAGATTAAATTGGTCGTTGGCACGGTTTAATTCAGCTCGGCGATGGTTGCGCCGTTGCCTCCCTCGACGGACGTGGCGGGATAGTGCTTGGTAACCAGCGGACTGCGCTTCAATAGTTCACTGACAGCGCGTTTCAGGATGCCCATGCCATGACCGTGAATAATACGGACGCGATCGACGCTGGCCATTGAGGCGTTGTCGATGAACTTCTCCACCGCGTCGCAGGCCTCCTCGGCGCGCTGTCCAATGATGTTGATTTCCTTGGTCACCGTGTCCCAGGTTGGACCGGCCTGGAAAGTGACGCCGGAGGGGAGCTTTGGGCCGGTGGGGCCGTCGGGGAGGAGTTCGGTGATGTCGGAATAAGGCACGCGCATTTTCATGATGCCGATTTCGACGTCCACCATGCCGTTGGGCAGAAGCTTTCGAATGCGGGCGGGTTCGCGGATACCGCTTATGCGAACGCGGTTGCCCTCATCGACGATGATCGCCGCGCGCTTCTCCGCGACCGGCGCCGCGACAGCTTGTTGCACTTCCATCTTAAATTCGGTCTGCGCTTTGATGACTTTGCGGACGGCGATATCGGCGGCTTTGCGGCTGGTTCCGCCGGATTGCTGAATGCTTTCCAACGTCGCCTTGGCCTGCTTTTCGAAGGCGGCCAGAGCGGCCTCGGCTTTGCGCTCCATCTCGCGGCGTTTGGCGTCTCCTTCTTTACGGAGTTCTTCCCTTTGTTTGAGCGTTTCGCGCTCCATGCGGACGCGCTCTTCGGTAAGGGCGAGTTGCTTCGACTTCACTTCATCCAGACGGCGATGGAGTTCGCTCAGGAAGCCGGCGATGTCGCGTTCATTCGTCGACATCGCCTGGCGGGCCCGTTCAATCAGCGATTTCGGCAGCCCCAGTTTGGAGGCGATGGCCAAGCCCGCCGAGCGCCCAGGGGCACCGGTGAGGAGAATGTACGTTGGCGTGAACTCGGCTTCGTTGAATCCCATCGACGCCTGGACGATGCCTTCGGTGGTGGCGCCCCAGACCTTGAGCGGCATCAGATGGGTAGAGGCCAAAGTGAACGCGCCGAATTCGCGAAATTTCTCCAATACGGCCACGCCTAACGCGCCGCCCTCTTCGGGATCGGTGGCGCGTCCGAGTTCGTCCAGCAGCACCAGCGAATCCGGCGTGGCCGCATCCAGCATGAAGCCGATCTGGCGCACGTGGCTGGAAAAACTGCTGAGGCTTTCGGCGATGGATTGGTTGTCCCCGATATCGGCCAGCACCTTCTCAAAGATTGGGAATTCGGCCGCCTCGCACGGCACAGGGATGCCGGATTGGGCCATCAACGAGAGCAGGCCGGCCGTCTTCATGGTGACTGTCTTGCCGCCCGTGTTGGGACCGGTGATGAGGAGGGTGCGCCGGATTCGGTCCATGGTGAAGCCAACGGGAACGACGGCTTTTCCCTCGCGGCGCAGCACGTCTTCCAGCAGCGGATGGCGGGCCGCATCCAAATGAAGCCGCTCGCCGAATGTGGGGACGACGCATCGAAACTGCTTTCCGAAGCGTGCCTTGGCGAAGGTGAATTCCAGCATCGCCATGGCGGCCACCGTCGCGCGAATAGCGACAGAATGTTCGCGCAGCGTTTCGGTAAGTTCGCGGAGGATGCGATGGGTTTCCCGCATTTCCTCGTCTGTTAGGCGGACGAGTTCGTTGTTGAGCGCGACAGTTTCCATCGGCTCAACGAAGAGCGTCGCGCCGGTGCCGCTGGCGGCATGAATGACGCCGGGAATTTTGGCGCGCTGCCCGGCAACTAGGGGGATCACGAATCGATCGGACCGGATCGTAACGAAATCGTCCTGCAGCACACCGTCGTCCCTATGGAGCCGGAGGAACTTTTCCAGCGACTGCTGGATCTGGTCGCGTTGCCGTTCCATGCCGCGCCGAAGGCGTTCGAGCGCGACGCTGGCGTGATCGGTGAGGGTGCCGTTGGGATGGAGTTTGCCGGCGATGGAACGCAGCACGGAGCGGAGATCGGCCAGTTGACCAGCGCGTTTGGCGAGCAGGGGAAAGCGGTCGCCGGCATTGGAAATCGAAGCTCGCAGTTCCGCGGCGCGGTCCAGCCATTGGAGCAGATCGTAGATCTCCTTGCCATCGAGAGACGCGCCTTCGATGCCGATGCGGCCGAGTCCTTGATCGATCTCCGGCAAGCCGGAAAACCGGATGTTGACGTTCTTCTGCCCGGCGGCTTCGTCGAGCAGATTCACGGCTTCCGCGGTCTCGCGGTGGGCTTCATTCAGTGCCGTCGCGTTTGTTGACGGCGCTAAGTCATCCAGGATCCGGCGAGCCAGATTGGAGCTGATCTGGCGACCGATGATCGCCTTCATTTCGTCGTACTCTAATAACTTAAGACTGCTGGTTTCCATAACACTCGAAGACCCGTTCGATTACTTCCAGGGTACCCGGTGTGATGGGCAGCGTGTGCAAATCCTGGCGGCGGACCCAGGCGACGGCGCAGGAATCGTCGCCGGGTTGGGGGGTACCGGAAACCACCCGGCAGAGGTAATCCAGGAGCACGTAGTGGTATTCGACGGCACCGCCGGCGTCGGGCATCAGGCGTTCGAAAACCTCAACCATGTCCCCAACTTCGACAGTCAAACCGGTTTCTTCCAGGACTTCACGAGCGATGGCGTGCTTCAACAGTTCGCCTGTTTCCACAGCGCCGCCCGGTAAAGACCAGTGGCCTTGCAGGGGCTGTTTGCCGCGCTGAACCAGCAGAATGTTATCCCCTTCGAGTATCAACGCCCCGACGCCCAGGATTGGCCGGGGCGGGTAGCGGCGGTCGTCTTCGTTCAATATTGCACCGAGCCTTTAATGTCGAGGCGCACGCGATAGACCGTCTTCAGCGCGGTGACGTACAGCGTGGAAAAATCGTTGTCGCCGAAGGTGAGGTTGCGCGGCGTTTCGGGAAAGTCGATTTTGTTGATGAACTTGCCGTCGGGCGCGTAGACGGCGACGCTGTTGCACGTGACCCAAATGTTGCCTTTTTCATCTGTCCGGATGCCATCGGGCGGGCCGTCGATTTTCGCGATCAGCGTGCGTCCGTTGGTGGCTTTGCCGGTCGCGGCGACGTCGAAAACGCGGACCACGCGTTCGTCCGAATCGGCGACATAGAGTAGCCGTCCGTTGGGAGAAAAGGCGATGCCGTTAGGGCGGCCGGCGGTCTTGGCAACGAGTTCGAGCGGGCCTTTGGGAGGGAGATGGTAGATGCCGTAAAAGTCGAGTTCGCGGGAATCGGCTTGGGTGCCAAAGGCGGGATCGGTGAAGTAGACGTGGCCGTCTTTGCGGACCACGATGTCGTTGGGCGCGTTTAGGCGTTTGCCTTCAAACTTGTCGGCCAGGACTTCGATTACGCCTTTTTTATCGGTACGTGTGACGCGGCGGGATTTGGATTCGCAGGAATAGAGGCGGCCCTGGGCATCGAAAGTATTGCCGTTGGCGCCGTTGGATGCTTCGCGGTAGGCGGATTTGCCTTCATTGGTGAGCCG
This sequence comes from Candidatus Sulfopaludibacter sp. SbA3, assembly GCA_945900935.1. Classification (GTDB taxonomy): domain Bacteria; phylum Acidobacteriota; class Terriglobia; order Bryobacterales; family Bryobacteraceae. Next base: position 5,345 of record CAMDKT010000082.1, read on the forward strand.
CCAGATTTTGTTATCCGGGACGTCGGAGAACAGGAGGTAACCGTCGCGGCTCCAAACGGGGCCTTCGGTGAAAGTGAATCCGCCGGCGACTCTTTCAATGGCGAGTTTTGAAAAGTCCTGGGCGAAGCCGACGGCGGCTAGCAGGAGTAAGAGAACTGTGCGGATGTGCATACCATGAAGTATGGTGACACGAATCGCTTGGCTGTTCGCCTGCCAACTGCTCGTGCTGGCCGCCGACCCGCATACCCAGTCTGTGGAAGAGTGGCGGAAAAAGTACGAGGAGGGATTGAAGGCTCCTTACACGGGCTGGCTGAGCGTGGCTGGACTTTATTGGTTGAATCCGGGTGAGAACACGGCCGGCGCGGCGGAGGGCAACGATGTCGTGCTGCCTCGCGGGGCGGCGAAGGTTGGCGTATTTCTGTTTGATGGGGGGACGGTGCGATTTCGGCCTTTGACCGGGGCTGTTCAGGCGATGCGGACCGATACTTCCGGCACGCCGGACACGTTGGAAATCGACGGAATGCGGCTGGTGGCGATTGAGCGCAATGGAAAGTTCGGCATCCGGCTGCGAGACGCGGAAAGCAAGATGCGGCAGGAGTACACGGGGAGCATTTGGTACCCGATCCGCGCGAAATACAAAGTGCGCGCGAAGTTCATTCCTCACCCGTATAAGCGGACGGTTAACTTCACCGATATGACAGGGAACACGCAGAAAATGGTGAGCCCGGGTTTAGTGGAGTTTGTGTTGAACGGGCAGACGTTGCGGCTCGAGCCGGTGGAGGATGAGGGGCAATTATTTTTAGTCTTCAAGGACCGGACAGCGAATAAAGGAACCTACGCGGCGGGGCGGATGTTGTATGCGCCGTTGCCGAAGAATGGCGTAACGGAGATCGATTTCAATATCGCTAAGAATCCACCGTGCGTGTTTACGCCGTATGCGACTTGCCCGTTGCCGCCGAGGGGGAATATCTTACCAGTGGCGATTGAGGCGGGGGAGAAGTTGCCGGGGATGCGGTGAGCGCGTTACCGCCTGTGCGAAAGGTCGAAGGGAACGCCTTCGGATTTCTGCGGAGCGGGGAGGATGTTGGAGAGATTCGCCGCACCGCCGACGTGGCGTTGCGCTCCCACGGGCTAGCCAGCAACTACAACTCCCTCCAGACCAACATCCAGAAGCGCTTTTCCGGCGGCCTCGCCTTCACCGCCGCCTACACGTGGAGCAAGGTGCTGGGTACGGGCGACGACCAGGGTGGCTTCATCGTCCAGACCGACATCCGCCGCAACTACGGCCCTACCGGCTTCGACCGCGCCCACATGTTCGTGGCCAGCCACATCTGGGAGCTGCCCTTCGGAAAGGGCAAGAAGTACCTCAGCGATGGCCCCGGCGCCCGGATCCTCGGCGGCTGGCAGATCAACGGAATCTTCCGCGCGGTCACCGGCGCGCCCTTCACCGTGGTGGCCGACGCCACGCCGTGCAATTGCCCGGGCAACTCCAATTTCGCCGACGCCGTGAAGAACACGACCATCCTGGGTGGCGTGGGGCGCGGTCGCCTGTGGTTTGACACCACGGCGTTTGTCGCGCCCGGCCCCAACCGCTACGGCAATACGGGACGCAACGGAGTCCGGGGCCCCGGCTTCGTGAACTACGACCCCTCCGTGTTCCGCACTTTCCCGGTCACCGAAAAGTGGAGGTTGGAATTCCGTGCCGAGTTCTACAACCTGACCAACACCCCGCGCTTCGGCAACCCTGTGAACAACGTCAACGCCGGCAACTTCGGCCAGATCCTGGGCGCCGGCGGCGAGCGCGAGATTCAGTTCGCCCTGCGGCTGCTGTTCTGATACGAAGCGACGCCGCTACACTCCAGGGCCTTGGCCTCCACGCGGCAATTCTAATCAAGACCTGAGCGAATCCGGCAAAGATGCGCCAGTCGCGTGTTTCGTTGGCGTCGGCTAAAGTGCCCGCGCCACGTCGCCGCGAAACCCCAAGTGAAAGAGTTTTCCGGTCACCGAACCTAAGCACGCCTCGATATCTCGCAAGCTCTCACGATAAGTCAGTTGCGCGAAAGTCATCGCTAAATACCGATCCCAGTAAGAGAGCTTTCCCGGCTTAGAGCCATTGTGATAACGGGTCACGCACTTATGAAACTTCGTATGAGGAAGATGCGCGATCCATCCCGCATTGTCAACGCGGGAGTGGATGCGGGCATCCGATGCCGTTTCGGCGATTTAGCGTTCCAATCGTTCCCGGCCGAAAATCACGCCATCCTATTGAAGAGACGGTACTTGCAGATTGTCGCAAAGTACTTTCCCTTACACTAGTGAACAGGTTTATGCCTAGGCGACGGCCCCTTCGAAGCCGAATCTCTCCTATCACTTGAAGTTTCCAGAATATCGCAATTCACCGTTTTGGTCGCTTTTGGGTAATAGAGGCGGTTTTGTGGAGACGAAGAAACGCTTCCGAACCCCGTATTTATTGGCGAATAACGTCGTGGGACGCGCTCTATCTCAGGCGTATCCACGACAAGCCCTCTCGGGCCCGGCAGCGGATTCTGAAGCAGAGCGGGATTCTTACCCGCCATTACGCTATCGACCGGTGAACAGCGCTCGCTTTACTCCAATGCGGGCATGGCCGCGTGCGCCGTTCGCGACTTGTTCGAAAAGGCCTCTCTCGATCCTCCTGCTCGCCTGGGGTACGTGGGTGGGGACGGGGCCCGTCAATCGCGGGTGGCTGGCATTACTTACGGCCGGTGAAGGCTGACACGCCAAACACCATCGTCATCCGGGAAGGGCGAGGCAGGGCCCGTTGGACAAAATCATTCGCCTGCTGGCCTTCGCCGGTTGGGCGACTGTGGAGAACAAACATGGAAGCGCCTGAACGCTTTGATCAAGGATACTAGTCCGTGGCTCGCGCTGTATCTAGACACCAGCCTGCCGCTAAGTAACGAGGTAAAGGCCGCCCTGCTCGAGAACGCGAGTTTCCGTTCGTGTCGAATCGATTCACGTCGTCACGCGTTCTGCCTCGCACCAGCTATTGGGGCCTGAAGTGGTTCGTGCGCCCGGAGGCGAATTACCTCATCCTGCGTCATTTCCATATCGGGTCGGAGATCCTGCAGTTCGTGGCCGCGAACCTACCGGGTGTGCAGATTCCGCTGCTGCCTCGCACGCTCGAAGACTTGATCGATAACGTCTTTCTGCAACACGACCTGAATGTTTTTAACTTCATCATTCGGCTCAATCAGGAATTGCGGGACCAGGGTGTCGAGATCCAGCCCCGAACTCAGTTCGATAGCGATGGCGTCACTGCGGGGCCGTTCGACATCGACGGCGCGAGCCTCCCGCGCGGCCGGCTGAACTTTCTCGACCTCGAAACCGCGATTGAAATCTATACGCCGCTGTATCAGCTATTCCTGACCGGCAACGATTTCTTGCGCGCCAGCAACTCCCTTCAACTGGACGAAACGCTGGCCATTTACTGCGCGCGCCTGATAGGTGATTCCAGTTACGTCGGGTTGGTGAACAACAAACATCCGCTGATGCCGCTATCGACGCTCCAGGCGGGCTACCGGCTGATGCTGCATGGCTTGGCTGCAGAATCGTTGCATGCGCATCTGGTGCGGTTTAAGCGGAGTGAGGGGAGTTGGCTTAGCAGGGCATAGGCGTTAAAATAAGGCCGTTACCAAAATGACTCGGCTGCACGCGATCAGACTCAAACCCGCGTTTTGTTGCAACTTCCCAGAACGGGACTTTCGGCCCGCGGCCAGCATTTCGGCGGACTGCGCGTTACTCGTCAAGGAAGGAAAGACTGTGTCCTACGCATGCGCCAGCCACTTTTATTCAAATAATCACGTTATCCATTAGTTGGGCGTACTGCCATCATCGTCGTCGTCAATAAGATTCGAGTCCGGCGACGCCTTCTCAAGGTAGTCCCTGCGAATGGACGCAAGTGATTTCTTGGTTTGTAGATCTGTCAACCAGAAGCTCCACCCGTTCGTGGCTTTCTTCCGTAAGTGGTATGCCGCCCCGGAGGGTGTCTCGAATACCAGCCCGCCCGCATCAATCCGTCCGTCCGAAAGGATTTGCCCGATGTGTTCTCTTAGATTCAGCGCTTGTGGAAAAATCTTCTGCCCGGCCGTTATTAAGCCGGCAGACAGCAGATCCAAAAGATCAACTGAATGACCCGCAAGAGGGATATCCCGAACTGTAGATGACTTGTACCCGGGAGGGACCCGCCAAACGTCAAGGACGCGCTGAATCAGCGTACCGGTTCGTTCGATGATTGCGGCGTCCGACCAACCGTCGGCTGAAAAAGAATCCAAATCTCGGTTCAAAAAGAGTAGGTCGTGCCTTCTTAGGGCGGCCTTTTTTCCGTTATCACCAAGCCACGGGCCGTTTGATACGACACTATTCAGCTTGGCAGTCAAAAGAGTGAGATTTCCTAAGGTGTGTAAGCGTTGGGAGCGATCTTGAAGAGATCCCTCTGTGGGAGGCTTCCATGCTGCTTCCCAACTCTGGGGCATTATGTGTTCAACCCAGAATCCGTTTCTGGGAACGCGCATCCCCGCATACTCTTTCCCGCCCGGGCGATAGCCACGTCCGTAGTCCTCAATCGCCTCGAGCACCATCCGAAGACGCGAACGGCTAACCTTGCGATAAACGGGCATCTTTGCCAGCTCAGAGCGCATCTCGTCGTCATCCGGCCAGTACTTAGCCTCGGCCGTTTGCGACGTTAGATAAGATCGGACTTTTTGGTCTATAAGGTTGGGGATCGCTTGTCTAATAACGGCCACTAGCTCCGCTGCCACCTGCGTGTACGACTTTGTGGTCGCGCGTACCAACATCCTCCTGGTGAGCCAACTTTCGACTATCTCTAGCGTAGCTTCGATGATGCTGGGCGGTACGGCCGGCTGTTCCGGATCTAGAAGTGCGAGCACGGCTGATTTCATCACGTCGCTTTCCATCGCCTTGATTCGGTAGGCAAATAAGCCGACACGGTCGATCTGACCAGAGATATTGTCCCCTTCTTCGGTGATTCTGCGATACACGAGAGCTGCACGCGACATTTGCCGCAGCAGTTCGTCCATGGGGACATTCGCCTCATGATCTGCGAATGATTTGAACCGAGAAAAGACCTCGCGTGCGACGATCTCCTCCCCTGTGCGGGAGATCAACCAGTGGTTAATAAAGAGCGATGATCTCTGATATCGCAGGCGACCTGCACTGACTTCTGTTTCCCAGAAGGCAGTTTCGAAAGTATTCCAGTGTTTCTCATACGCTTTCTCAATATCGGCGCCGGCTTCCTGTAGTCTTTGAAAGACGAAATTCTTAATCAGGTCAGCTGCCGTTAGCTGCGCGCCACGCGCATTCAGAGTTTCAAAGATTTCCTGTGCATTCTCATCGACAGAAAGATCGATTACGACCAACTGTAAGAGATCCCGCACGCTGCGCTCAATTGCATCCGCCCTTTGGTGACGCTGTTCTATTCCTTCAGAAGAGAGCCATTTTCTGGCCTGTTCTGAAAAAAAGCGGTGCGATTGAACAAGTCGCGTCGTCTGGTGCTTTAATACTTCGTAGTCGACGGGACAGGGCGCAGCCATGACCTCGTAAAATGCCGGGCGATCACGATTTGTCGGCCACACCTTGTAGCGATCCTCGCTGTTTTTGCAGAAACGCCGGTCATTCTCGATCAAGTATTCTAGTCGCCCAGCTGGGACAATTGCGTCAATCCGAGAGAGCTCACCGTGGAGCGCATCGAAAAGGATCTGTAGCGTCGTTAGGCGCTGCTGGCCGTCGATGACCATTCGCGCTTGGAGTTCGCCAATCGGGCTCTGAACCTGCTGCAGAACTACTGCTCCGAGAAAGTGTGGTTCGTGCTTAGCTCCGGGATCCTTCAATAGGCGAAGAGCGACTCGCTCGACGTCCCTCCATAGGGGCTCCCATTGTTGTTCCTGATTCCATACGTACGGTCGCTGAAACAGCGGCACCAAGAACCGCTGCGGCTGACCAAATATCGTGTTTGGAGTTCGGACCTGTGTTTCCATTGGTAGGCTCCCAGTTTAATGCAGACCAAGTAAAGTCAGAATGCAAATCTATGCATGTCGCGGTGCGACGCTGGTTCAACAGGACGGCAATCCTCGTGCCTGCCTTGGCGCCGTGCCGGACTTATGACGCGGGTCAGAAACGGCGTTTTGGGAAGTTGCACTCCATCGGAAGCCCGAGACTGGATCGCTGGCAGCCGAGTTCACGTTGGCCTCGCTTATCTTAACGCCTGTGTCACCATCTATGCATGTGGAATCGTTGCGTCGTTTTGTTCGCGCTGGGAACGGCGCTGTGGGCGGCGCCGGAGTACGCGGGCGAAGTCAGGCCGATCCTGGAGCGGCGCTGCGTGGGTTGCCACCGGGCGGGCGAAATTGGACCGATGCCGCTCGCTACGTATGCGCAGATTAAGCCGTGGGCGAAAGCGATACGGCAGGCGGTGGCGCGCGGGTCCATGCCGCCGTGGCATGCCGATCCGGCGAAGAGCGTGGCGTTTCACAATGACCGGTCGCTGACGGCGGCGGAGCGGAAAACACTTTTGGATTGGGTGGACGCCGGCGCGCCGGAGGGGAAGGCGTTCGTGGCCGGGCCGCAACTGGCGCTGGCGACCGGTTGGCACTTGGGAAAGCCGGATCTAATCGTGCGCGTGCCGCGCTACGCGATCCCGGAACAGGGCACGATTCAATACACGTTTCTGGTGACGCCGACGGATCTGCCGGAAGCGAAATGGATCGCCGCGGCGGAGTGGAAAATCGATCAGCGGTCGAGGGTGCACCACATCAACGCCTTCGTTCGTCCGAAGGGTTCGAGCTACGTGAGCGACGCGCCGCCGGGCGAGTTCTTTGTCGCCTCCAAGGCATCGCGCGGGGCGCGGCGGCCCGATGAGCGGGAGGCGGATCGACGGGAGTTATTGCTGGGTTATGAGCCCGGATACCGGCCGCTGGCCTGGGGCACGGGGCGGGCGAAGCTGCTGCCGAAGTCGGCCGATATTGTGTTTGAGATTCACTACACGGCGAATGGAAAAGCGGCGGTGGATGAGTCGGAATTGGGAATCTATTTCGCGAAGGAGGCTCCGCGCGAACGCGTTTTGACCATCACACCGGCCGATAGCGCGTTTGCCATTCCTCCGGGAGACGCCCATTTTGCGTCGTCCACCGGGGCGACGCTGAAACGGGATCTGACGCTGCTGTCCATGCAGCCGCACATGCATCTGCGGGGGAAGTCGTATCGCATTTCGGCGCGGTACCCGGATGGGCGGGTGGAAAACCTGATCGACGTTCCGCGCTACGACTTCAATTGGCAGACCACCTATTTCCTGGCTGAGCCGAAGAAGCTGCCGAAGGGGACGGTGCTCGAATGTTTGGCGCATTTCGACAACTCGCCGAACAACCGCTTCAATCCCGATCCTTCGCAAACGGTGCGCTGGGGCGACCAGAGTTGGGAGGAGATGAATATCGGCTTTATGGAAGTCGTGTTTCCTTTAGGGGTGGACCCGGATGTGGTGACGCTGAGCGGGACGACGCGGCCCGGTTCCGCGACGCGTTAGAGTTCCTTGACGCGGATGTTGCGAAACTCGACGTGCGAGCCGTGGCCGAGGAAACCGATATGTCCCTGGGTGCGCCGCACGCCGGGGTGCTTCTTTAGAACGGCGGGATCGGTGACCTTCGCGAGGTCGCCTTCGGTGATCACTTTACCGTTAAGAGTGACTCTGATTTTGCCGCCCTTGATGCGGATTTCTTCGCTGTTCCATTCGCCCGCCGGCTTTAACGTGTCCGCTTTAGCGGGGATGACATCGTAGACACTGCCGTGACGCTGGGTGGGCTTCAATTTGCCCTTGTACCTGGCGTGGTCATGGTCCAGAATTTGGATCTCCATGCCGGAGTAGGCGGTGTCGCCTTGCAGCGGGGCGCGGATGCCGACACCGTTATTGCCGCCGGGCTCCATCTTGAACTCGAAGCGGAAAACGAAGTTCTTGTACTCCTTGGCGGTGAAGAGATTGCCGCCGCCTTCTTTAAGACAGACCAGGACGCCGTCCTTAACGACGTAACCGGGACCGTGGCCTTTGACGAGCTGCCAGCCATTGGTGGTTTTGCCGTCGAACAGTTGTGTAAAGCCGTTTTCAGCGCCGAACGCGGCGCAAGCGGTGAAGGCGAGGACTGCGAAAGTTTTCATATGGTTTTTCTCCTGGATTAGCGGGACACGGCGCCGGCGGGGCTGGGACTCAACGGGCCGACCTTTTGCGTTTCGTACTGTTTCTGGATGGCTTCGGGGAAGCCTCTAATCAATTCATCCACGCGGGCGATG
>CAMDKT010000083.1 GCA_945900935.1 Candidatus Sulfopaludibacter sp. SbA3
AAACGATTCCCGGCATCGAAAAGGAAATGCAGAGAGACTTCGGCTTTTCGCCGCAGTTTGAAATAGCGAAGCATAACCTCGAAGAGAATGACGGTGCCGGCAATACCTTTAAAGCCACGGCCAAGCCCGTGCTGATAGGTACCGCCGTCGTCGGCGCAACCACGATGATCTTCTCCATCATCGTCAACCTTACGCACGGCCTTGATGAAAAACTCATCAACAACCTGTCGATTCTCCATCCGCCGTTCCTGTTAGGCCTCATCGCCGGCGGCTCGGTCATTTACTGGTTTACCGGCGCTTCGATCCAGGCCGTTACCACCGGCGCTTACCGTGCTGTCGAGTTCATCAAGGCCAACATCAAGCTCGAAGGTGTCGAAAAAGCTTCCGTCGAAGACTCAAAAAAAGTGGTGCAGATCTGTACCGAATATGCCCAAAAAGGCATGTTTAACATCTTTCTCACCGTGTTCTTCGCCACGCTAGCCTTCGCCTTCCTGGAGCCGTACTTCTTCATTGGCTATCTGATTTCCATCGCGCTTTTCGGCTTGTACCAGGCCATTTTCATGGCAAACGCCGGCGGTGCCTGGGACAACGCGAAGAAGATTGTGGAAGTGGAGTTGAAGGCCAAAGGGACCGACCTCCATTCGGCCACAATCGTTGGCGACACGGTTGGCGATCCGTTTAAGGACACTAGTTCCGTCGCGCTCAACCCGATCATTAAATTCACGACTCTATTTGGACTCCTCGCCGTCGAACTGGCCGTCTCAATCACGGAGACGCAAGGCGCTAGTTTTACCAACATCCTTTCCGTCGGCTGCCTGGCCGTCGCGTTGTTTTTCGTCCATCGTAGCTTTTACGGGATGCGGATCGGAAAATAGGCAAGAGGGGGGAGTAACTGCACTCCCCTTCTTCCCGCTCCTGGCCGCCGGCGCGGGAGAGTTCGCCTTCGTTTTTGCGGTGGTTTTCTTCATCGTTTAGGCGACCGCGCTTGGCCGGTTCGTCCCGGATGAACTCTCTCTCGCGGTGGTTATCGCCAGGGGAAACCGGGTGAGGCTAAATCGAACATTGCAATCGCGCACAGCTTGCTGGACGGGGTTTGCGCGACGTTGAAGAGTCAACGGTCGTATCAGGAGCCCGATCCGGCGGTGATGCATGGCTCGTGAAAGCGAAGCTGGCGCGGCATCACGCCAAACGGCTGCGTCAGCTCGGAGCCAGCTAGAAACTGATGGAGGAGCTGATCTCCCGGATGAACCAGCCACCCGATCCCCAACCAAAAGTAATCCGGAAGACGTGTCCAGCTAAACTCTGCCGGGGTGCCATCGGATTTCGGGCTCGCCAATCCCGTATCTGATAGAGTTACCCGCGCCGGCAGCGGCGGTACGGCCGCCAACCCACTGGCAAGCAAAGCATTATCATCCCCGCCTGCGGGCGGGCGGCGGGTCATTTTTCGAGAGTGCCGAAGGGCACCAAAAACGGGAACGCGTGGAGGCTCACATTTTGGTTTGCTTCCTTTTTGTCTCCGGGCCGGATAAGGAACGGAGCCGCGAAAGGTCTTTGACGCTATCTCCCGGATTGCTTTGGCCGATGTCGTTCTGCCCACTCGAAACGGAGTATTGATACGGAAACGCTGTGTGGCGAAGCCCACCGGTCACCAGGGACTTTTGATGCTCCTACTTATTCTTCAAACTGCGGAAGTTAGGTTAGGGCGTTTTAGCCGGTGTCGCCGGCGTGGCCGCGGGCTTCGACTCGGTCTTGGTTTCGGTCTTTACTTCCGTCTTCGTTTCCGACTTGGCCTCGGTCTTGCTTTCTGCCTTTGGATTAACCGGCTTGATGGCATCTTTGCCACCCTTCCCGTAATCGGTGATGTAGAAGCCGGAGCCTTTGAAGTGGAGCTGAGGCGCCGATAGCAGACGCTTTACCTCGCCGCCGCAGTCGGCGTGCTTGGCTATTGGCTCGTCGGAGAACTTCTGCCGGACTTCGAAGGTTTCATTGCAACTCAGGCAGCGGTACTCGTAAAGGGGCATATTCGGTAGTCGTTCTCTCGTACTCAGGGTTTGGGAATGTTCAACGGACCCAATGTCGGATCCTGGCCGGGATCGGCCTTCTTGGCCGTGTCGCGCAACGTCTGGGCGGCCTGTGTTTCGGTGGCGCTCAGGCCGTTCAAGGAAATCTCCACGGCCTTTTTAAGAATCAAGTCCTCGGTCGACTTCGGCTTCTCTTCTTTTTTCGGCGCTGGCGCCGGATCGTCGTCAATCAGTTCCGCCGGTTCCAAATCGGCAACGGGCACCGAAGGCATCAAGCCCTGGTCCTGTAGCGCCTTCCCGTTGGCGTTGTGAAATTTGGCCACCGATAAGATAACGGCGGCGCCGTCGTCCATCACCACCGGACGGCGAATCGCCGCGTCCCCATAGGTGCGTTCCCCCACGATTTCGGCGCGGCGCAGATCGTACAGCGCCGACGCGGCGATCTCGGCGGCGCCCGCGGTTCCCCGATTGGTTGCCACTGTCAACGGGAGCTTCGTGACGGCTTTGGCGGCGACAGCGTCATAATCCTGACGGGTCAACTTCTGCCCCGCCGAATACGCCAGCCGGCCCGATTCAACGAATAGATTTGCTAACGCGACGCCCTCTTCCGGCGCACCGGTGGCGCAGTTACGCAGGTCCAGGATCAACTTCTTCGCGCCCTGCTTTTCGAGGGTCTGAATCGCCGTCGCCACATCGGCCTGCCGATTGGCTTCGAGCGTCGGAACCACCACCAGGCCGATCCCGTCGGGAAGCATCTTTGCCGTCACCGCCGGCCATTGAATCGGAGCGCGCACCAGCGCCATTTTGCTCGGTTCCGGATTGCGGAAACGCATCACCCCCAGTTCAATACTGGTCCCAGGTTCGCCAAGCAACATCATCTCCGCGTAGGCCAGAGGCATGTCGCGAGTGTTAACGCCCGCCATCGTTTCGATCATGTCGCCCGTGGAGAGACCGGCCTTTTCGGCGGGCGAACCGGGAACGGAATCGACAATGGCGACGTAGCCGAAGCGCTTGGCCAGGATCAGCCCGGTCCAGCCCTTGGCCTCCGCCTTCGTCTTCTGCCACTGTTTGAACTGATCGGCGGAGAGATAGCTGGCGTACGGATCCAACGATTCCAGCAAGCCGTTCAACGCGCCCAGCGTGACATTCTTCATGTCAGGCTCTTCCACGTACTCGCTCTTGATCTTCGAGAGCACTTCGGTGAAAACACCAATGTGCTTGTAGGTCTCTTCCGGAGAGGATGTCGACTTGTTGACCGCGCCCAGCAGCAGCACGCCGACCAGGCCCAATGAGAAAACGGTGATGATGAATTGCAGCTTGCGGTTCAAGAGGCTGCCTCCTATTTCTTTTACAAGTATACGATGCGCGAGCAGAACAAATGGTTAGCGCGATTCTGGCTTCTGCGATTTCAGCCGGTGATATTCGTTTAAAACCTTCTCAACGTAGGCCTGTGTCTCGCGATACGGCGGTATTCCGTTATATTTCCGCACCGCGCCTGGCCCCGCGTTATACGCGCTCAACGCCCGATAAACCTGGTCGGGGTACTGCTCGTACTGGAGCAGCAGATCCCGCAATAGCCGGGCACCGCCCTGGATATTCTCACGCGTGTCGTGCGGGTTGACGTTTAGGGCGCGGGCGGTACCGGGCATCAATTGCATCACGCCAATCGCGCCTTTCGGCGATAGTGCATTGGGCTGAAAGGCCGACTCGATCTTGGCGATACTCAACAGAATTTCCGGCGGCAGTCCGTTCTGGCCAGCCGCGTCACGAAGATGCTCCTTGGCGGTTTTCGCCTTCGGAGCCGGAAGCGCCGCAGCCGGAAGCGGAGCCGGAAGCGCTTTCACTACCTCAACAGGCTCAATCGCCTCAATCGAAGCCACCGACGCCCGCGGAATTTCCATCGTCCCCGACGCCGTGTGCAGACGCAAACTGTCACCGATGATTTCGTGCCGGTCCACGGCGAGCCGGAACCCTGTATGAAGGACAATCTCCTCGGCCGCCAACAGAAACAACCCGAAAAGCGGCATCATTTCGGGACCCTATAGTGCCTTCGGAGCAAAATCCCGATTGTGAGAAAAACCAGCGCCGCGCCCTCCATAATCACCGCCCCAGGTTTCATGCCGCTTCCATAGAAATAGAGCCCGGTGAGCGAAAGAATTCCGGCGGCGATAAAAAACGGGAATGTGTTCGACGCATTGTCCATCTTCAAAAGAGTATGACGCAGCCAGTGACGAAAGCGTGCAACGCGGTACTATTGATACTTTCCCCGATGACTACCGTTACCCACTTGGAATGCAGCGTTACCGGCGAGCGTTACGAAGCCGGCACGATTCAGAATCTATCCCGCGAGGGCATGCCGCTGCTGGTCCGCTACGACCTGAAAACCGCGCGCGAAAACTGGAATCGCGACTGGCTCGCCAACGGCCCCCGCTCCATGTGGCGGTACGCCCCGGTGCTGCCGGTGTCAAAACCGGCGGCCATCGTCTCCCTCGGTGAAGGCTGGACGCCGTTGATGAAACTGAAGCGCTACGGCGGCTACAAAAACCTCTGGCTGAAGGACGAAGGCCTTAACCCCACCGGCTCCTTCAAAGCGCGCGGCCTCTCCTGCGCCGTCTCCATGTGCGTCGAACTCGGCATCAAAAAAGTCGCCATCCCCAGCGCCGGAAACGCGGCCAGCGCCATGGCCGCCTACGCCGCCGCCGCCGGGATTGAAGCCCATATCTTCATGCCGCAGGACGTCCCGCAATCGAATTTCATCGAATGCAAAGCCTTCGGCGCCCACGTAACTTTGGTCGACGGCCTGATCTCAGACTGCGCCAAAATCGTCGCCGATCGCCGCGAAAGCGAGGGCTGGTTCGACGTCTCCACTCTGAAGGAACCCTACCGGATTGAAGGCAAGAAGACCATGGGCTACGAGCTCGCCGAGCAGTTGCAATGGCGCTTGCCCGATGTCATCTTTTACCCCACCGGCGGCGGCGTCGGCCTCATCGGAATGTGGAAAGCTTTCGACGAAATGGAGGAGTTGGGCTGGATCGGGCCGGAGCGTCCTAAGATGATCGTCGTCCAGGCGGAGGGCTGCCAACCCGTCGTGCGCGCGTTGCAGCAAGGCGCTGAGCGCAGCGAATTCTGGCAAGGCGCGACGACGGTCGCCAGCGGCCTCCGCGTCCCCAAACCGCTCGGCGATTTCCTGGTCCTCCAAGCCGTCCGAAAATCCGGCGGCACGGCGATTGCCGTTTCCGACGCCGACATGATGAAAGCAGGCGTGAAACTCGCGGCCGATGAAGGCATCTTCGTCGCCCCGGAGGGCGCTGCCTGCATGACCGCCATGGACCAGTTGGTCGCCAGCGGCTTCCTGCAAGCCGATGAGCGCATGGTCATTTACAACACCGGTTCCGGGCTGAAGTATCTCGAGGCCTATTCGGAGATGTTTCCTCGGTAGCCGCTAGAGCTTCTCGCAGATCTCGTATCGCGCGCCTCGGCCGACGGGAATGACGTCGAAATCGTCAATGTTGGGCGGCCGCCTCGGCGCGTCGTGCCCGCGCGAAATCAAGTTCGCGATCACCAAAGTTGCCTATTGTCAAACCCGATGCGTGTCGGCCCGCCAATACTTAACAAGCCGCTTAAGATCGTCCGGCTTCATGTTCTGTTCCGCGGCCCGGACGGCGAGCGCCGGAAATTCATCGTCGCTGGCGAATCGCAGCGCCACGATCTGCATCGGCTCCAGCCGCGAATCCAGGGGCTTGCCGGTGAGGATGAAGTGGCGGATACTCTCCTCGGCGCGGATCGCGCGATCCTGCGCTTTCAGCGCAAACGCGCGGGCATAAAATGCCGTGGCGAAGACGCACGCCGTCAGCACCAGCACCAGCGCCGCGCTGTACAACCGCTGGTGATCGCCAATGGATCGGTACAGATTCACTCCGCCGCCGATGAATATCAGTAGCAGAAGGACGCCGACAGCCAGGAAGCCGGGGACGCGCTGCGTGTGGTTTTGATAGGTCTGGGTTGCCATCGCTTCTATGGTCGCACGCGGCGCTGATAAGATTGTCGGCATGGACCTGTTTGATGAAATTGTGCGCCTGCGCCGTGTGGGGCAGAAGTGCGCGCTGGCGACGATCGTGCAAGTGAACGGCTCAATCCCGAGTTACGAGAGCGCGAAACTGCTGGTGCGGGAAGACGGGTCGATGATCGGAACCATCGGCGGCGGTTGCGTGGAAGCGGAAGTCTGGAACGCCGCCCGCGAAGTTATCGGGACTGAAAAACCGCGCCATATGAAGTTCTCTCTGGGCCAGGACGCCGCCTACGACAATGGGCTGATTTGCGGCGGACAGTTGGAGGTTTTTGTGGAAGCCATCGTACCGCAACCGAAGGCGTTTATCTTCGGCGCCGGCCATATTTCAAAGAGTCTCTGCAAAGTCGCGACGCTGGCCGGCTTTTCGGTCACAGTCATCGATAATCGCGAACAATACGCCAATCGCGAGCGTTTTCCCGAGGCAGAAGATGTCTTCGCCGAGGAGTACGAGGACCTCTTCGGGAAGCTGTCGATCCGCGACACCAGCTACGTCATCATCGTCACCCGCGGCCACCGTGACGATATGCGCGTGTTGCGTTGGGCCGTCGATACCCAGGCGCGCTACATCTCCATGATCGGCAGCCGCCGTAAGGTGATCGGCGTGATGAAGGAACTTGAGAAGGAGGGCGTCGCCGCGACCGGCATGGACCGTCTCTTCGCCCCAATGGGCTTCGAGATCGGTGCCATCACGCCGGAGGAAATCGCTGTTTCCGTGGTGGCGGAGATGATCGCGGCGCGCCGGAATCCGGAGGCGAATTGGCGGCAGCATTCCAAGTCGATTTTCCAGGCCGATGCCGACAAAGCGCTGGTAAAGTGAAGCTTTCCGGAGTGATTTTGGCCGCGGGTCTATCGCGGCGAATGGGATTTCCCAAAGCGCTGCTTCAATGGGAGCAGGAGACGTATCTGGACCGCCTGATTCGATTGTTCGGCCAGGTTTGTCAGGAGGTCGTGGTGGTGCTGCGGCCGGAAGCGGAATCCGGCCTAATCGCCTGTCGCCGCTTAAGCGAAGCGCGAATCGTTTTCAATCCGGACGCCGAGCGAGGCCAGTTAAGCTCTCTCCAAACCGGCTTGGCCGCCATCACCGCCGACGCCGTCCTGTTCACCCCAGTCGACTACGCACACGTGCGCGAAGCGACCGTCCTGGCCGTCTCGGCGGGCTCGTCCGCCATGGTCTTCCAACCCAGTTTCGGCGGCAAACACGGACACCCGGTTTGGATCCAGCGTCCAGTCGCCGAGGCGTTGCTGGCCGCGCCGGTTGACAGCGCCGCGCGCGACGTCGTGCGCCGCTTCAACCGTTCGTTCATCGAAGTCGACGACGAAGGCTGCGTCATGGATTGTGACGACGCGGCGGACTTCAAAAACGTCCGGGAGCGAATGGCATGAAGCGCAAAATCATAATAATCACGGCCATCATTGCCGCCCTCATGGCGGGCGCGCCTTTCCTCCGCGCCGACCGCTTCGGGCCGCGCATCCAAGCGGGGCTGGAAAGCGCGCTGGGCCGGAAAGTGGACATCGGCGACGTGCGGCTTCACTTGTTGACCGGCCCCGGTTTTAGCGTTCGAAATGTCGTCATCCATGAACGCCCGGAGATCTCGGCTGAGCCGTTCGCCTACGTGGATGATCTCGTTGTGCGGATTCGTATACGCAGTCTGTTCTCCGGAAGGCTCGAGTTTTCGAGTCTCCGCCTCGACAAACCGCACGTGAACCTGATGCGGCAAGCTGACGGTGCCTGGAACGTGCGGGCACTGCTGGCCCCGCCTGCCCCTGGCGCTAGTGGACCCGCCGCGCCAATGCCGGAACTGGAAGTCCGTCGCGGTCGATTGAACTTTAAAATCGATGGCAGGAAGTCGGCCTATTACTTCACCGGCGCCGACATCGATTTTTCCGCCGTCGGGGAAGGGAATTTCGATATCTGGTTTGTCGGAGAAATGGCGCGGACGGACCGCATGGCCAGGGGCCTGGGCCGCATCACCGCGCGAGGCCGTTTGCGCGAAACCGAAGGCGGGCCGAGGCTGAACCTCGACGCCCAGTTGGAGCGCGGCGCCCTCCAGGAATTGGCGCAACTGGCCGGCCCGCGCGACTTCGGCGTTCACGGCGTGGTGAAGAGCCGCGCGGAGATCAGCGGACCGGTCTCGTCGCTCCAAATCAAAGGGCTATTGGAGCTCACTGAACTGCATCATTGGACGCAGCCCCCGCGCGCGGCTGCCGTCAGCGTCGCCTATTCCGGGTCCTTGCAGTTGGGCGCGCAAACGCTCCGTCTGGAGACGGACGCCAATCGCCCGCTCCGCGTGAAAGTGGCGTTGGATACGTTCTTGACGCAGCCCCGGTGGCGTGTCGAGACGGAAGCCGCCGGGCTCGGCTTGGATCCCATGGCGGAGTGGCTGCGGCCGCCCGGAGCGGAGTTCAACGGGATGAAACTGGCGGGGACGCTGGACGGGCAAGTGCTGCTCACCAACGATGCCAAGGCGAGCGGTTCCGCTGCATTGACCGGGCTGGATTGGAGTTGGGGGCAGGACAATCGACTGGAGGCGGGACGGTTGCAAGCCGAGTGGAAGGATGGTGTGATCCGGCTCGCTCCGGCCGCTTTGGAGTTGGACGGGCAGGCGATTCAAGTGGATTGTGAATGGGCGCTGAGCGAGTTGGCTTGGGAATGCCGGGGAGTCGGCAGAGGCCACGAAGTCAAAAGACTCCAGCGGTGGATGAAGGCGCTGGGACTGCGCGCCGAGTGGGTCGAGGATTTGACGGCCGGACAGATTCGGGGGGCGTTGACGGTGGCCCAGTTGGGCATGGAGCCGCCGCAGTGGAAAGGGCAACTGGAGTTGCGGAACGCGGTGCTGAACCTCCCGGAACTGGCGGCGCCGGTGAAAATCGCGGCCGCCAGTGTCGTGTGGCAGCACGAACGGCTCGTGATGCCCGGTTTGAAGGCGAGCGCCGGCGGGATTTCGTGGGCCGGATCCTATCGCTATGAAGCCGGAGCCGCGCGGCCGCATCGGTTGGTAGTGGATGCCGATGCGGTGGAATTAGCCGATTTGGAGCGGGCGTTGGGTCCGGCGTGGAGAGGGACCGGATTCCTTTCGCGAGCGATGGGTATTGGCGATAGAAGGGAAAGCGGCGCAGCGGAGATTGAGGTCCGCGCCAAACGCGTAGGCGTGCTGGAGAATGTGCGCGCGACGGTTTGGCGGGAGGGCGACAAGGTGACTGTTTCCACCGTAATCGGGGAGTGGCGGAACGGGAAGTTGAAGGGGGCCGGGACGGTGCGGCTCGGCGGGGAAATGGACTTGGCTGGAACCATCGCGGGACTCAGTTGGGAAGGCGGGACCGTCGAAAGCGAATGGAAGTTATCCGGCCGCGGGCGGCTTACCGCGCAGGGATCGGCCCGGCTGACCGGCGGATTGGCCGAGTGGGTAAGTGGAAGTTATAAGTGGGATAGTAATGGAATGTTGTCAGTGACTAATGCGGAGGGATTATTTGACGGCAGGAAGTTAGCCGGTAAAGTAACAGGTCCCGCGGAAGGGCCGCTGATGGTCGAGTGGGCGGAACTATTGAAACTACGGATCACTGGGAAGCCATTCGCGGTGATGGTTGAGGGGCGGTAGGGCCATCCAACAACGCCATCAGCGCCCAGGCCGTCGTCGAGATATGCTGCGCATAACTCTGCGATCCCGTCGGCCGCGTCGTCTCCGGCCACCCGCCCTCGGGCATCGCCGCGCAGTGCGATTACCGCAATTGCCGTGTCAAACACCTGCGCCGGCATCCCCGGATACTCTCCCCAACCCCCATCCGAAGTCCGCGCGGCGACCAGATACGCCCGCGCGTCCACTCGTCCCGGCGCAGCCAGCAACGCCGCCGCCTCCTCCAGCACGCTCCCCGGTTTTTGCGCCGCAAACCAGGCGTCCGTCAACGCCGTGTCCCGTCCGCACGCCTGCAGCACTTGACGCGCAAAGTATGTCGCCAACACCGTCCCATAAGTCGCCGGCGACCCCCGCGTCCACCGTCCACGACCCGTCCGCTCCCCTTCGGCGCTCGGGAGAATAAAGCCCGGGTATGCTCTCCAAAAGTGACAATCCGCATAATCGCCAGCGACCGCCTATCAACAACCAGATTGTTATACCCGAACGACGTCCCTCGCTCCGTCAGAAAAATGTTCGGATTTCCGGCCGCCGCCACCTTATCCGCCGCGTGCCGAATGTCCCAGGGCGAAACGAATTGCCCCTTCTTGCTGTTGACGATTCGCCCCGTCCGCGCTGCCGCGATGTCGGCCTGCCACGGTTCGTGAATATCGGTCAGAACCCGGTACCCGTCGGCTTTCAACGCTTCCAGAATCCGCATCCCTTCGCGAATTCCCGGCCCGCGAAATGCCGCGCCGCTCGAACGGTTCGCCTTGTCGAAGGAAGCCTTGAACACAAAATCCGGTCCCGCAATACCTCGGATCTTCCCCGCCAGAAACCGGACATGCGCCTCGCTCTCCATCACGCAAGGGTCGGCAATCAGCGCCAGCGGCTTGCCAGGTAGCATGACTCAACAGCTCCGCCGACGTCCCCGTCCGCTGCCGGTATGTCGCGCCGGCAAACCAACCTTGTGGTTCTGAAGAGGAAGGATTTTGGCGAGGGGACAAACCGGCGCAAAAGTAAACCAGGGAATCGGATCCTTGCCTCAAATCGCGATCCTGGTCTCGATGGCGTCATAGTCGGCCCGCAGAGTCCCGTTCGCAGAGTCCAGAAGCCCGGCATTAGCCAGTGCCTGCACATCCGCGTGCACATTGCTATAGTCGCGGTTGAGCGCCTTAGCTAAAGCCCGGACGCTGGTCACGTTGTGCCGGTGGATGTAGCGCAGCAGTTCCATCCGTTTGCCGGACAGAATGCGGGCGAGAGCCTCCCAGCTTTCAAAAACCAGATGGCGTTCATGGAACGTCTCGCCTTGCCCGGCGCGTCGCCATGCATCTACGAAGCGCCGCGAGGACTCGTCCTCCATCGCGCCACCGGCTGTGATTCTCACATCGTTCATTTCTCACCTCGCACACTTCTCACGTCCGTCCAAAAATCGGCTATCAGTTGCTCAACGGTCCTAAAAACATAGACAGTTTCGATACCTTGCAAATGCCGATGATCGCCTTTGCCTCGCTCATTGTCGTATCCGACCTCCCGAACACCTGGGCGGCCATAAAACAACGAGTATTTCAGGTTATGGGGCGATGGCGGAACCGGCAACGGAACGCGCCACAAAAGCATCTCCACAATTGCGCCATCGTCATATCCGATCCGCTGGTGGAAAAGCAGGTCAGCCTTCATTTACAGGTCCATGATGGCATTGTAAACCATATGGTGAGATGGTACGCGATTTAGTGTCCGCCAACGGTATGGGCCGGCGACCGGCCAGGAGGCTGGTCGCACCGTGACATTACGAAAGGTCGAGAACAGAGCGAGCCCGACTTTCGCAAAACCAAGGCCATTTTCTTCGCGAGAGGGCTGTAAACATAGATCCAGGCACGATTCTCCGGCTAGATGAAACAATCGTCAAGAGTGGCGGCGAGAGCGTTGATCCGCCACTGTCGTGCGTGTCCCCGGCCGCGAGATAGTTGTCGCAGAGCTACGAGTTTCGCGCCGCCACACTCAACGCCCCCCGCCATGAGCGGAGTAATCGGCGTTCCTCCGCGAAGAAACAATTCTGGCAGTCCTGCAAGCCCCGAGAACCTTTTTATTCCAAACCAGGAACCGTGCGGCCGGGGATTCAGACGTCTTCGACATGTACTTCTTTCATCGAGCGCGCGGATGGCATCCCAGCGAATGTCTAAGCCTGCTCTCCGAAGAAAACACGCCCGGTTTTGCGAGAGTCCCGCTAGTCCTGCGCAGGGACGTGGATCACCATGCCCGGAAGCGCCGCGTTCATGGCCTCAAGCAGATGCCGCGCCAGCATTTCGTAGAACTCAAGTTGTGTTCGTACTCGAAGCCCTGATCGGTGGTCACCAACACATCAAACTGTTCTTCAACGAACGGAAGCAGAATATGGTCCTTCATCCGGTGCCATCCCAAATCGAAAGCACTCCGGCGAAGGCCTTGACCGCGCGCGGATCGACGCAGGCGTCTAGGAAGATCCGCATGGGATCTGTTCGATAGCCAGGTCTTTACTCAACTCAAGGAACGCGTGAATCTGCTCGCGAGCGATGTACGGATACACCTCCAGAAACAGGTCAATGCTGTCGCCTGTCTCCAGAAAATCAATCAAGGTCTGAACGGGGACGCGGGTGCCGGTGAAGCATGGCGTGCCGCGCATGATTTCTCTGTCAATGGTGATCACGCCGGCCAGCGCTGTTTGTAGCCCGCCGCAAGTAGCTACAAATGCCGCCGCGTCACCGCGTCGATCTCCAGCAACCGCCCCCACAACCCCTCCAACTCCCCCAACGGCAACGCATTCGCCCCGTCCGACAACGCCTCAGCCGGATTCTCATGCACTTCCAAAAACACCGCGTCCACGCCCACCGCCACCGCCGCCCGCGCTAACGGCTCAATGAACTGCGGTTGCCCGCCGCTGTGAGCCCCGCCGGAGCCCGGCATCTGCACAGAGTGCGTCGCGTCAAACACCACCGGCCAGCCAAAACTCCGCATAATCGCCAGCGACCGCATATCGACAACCAGATTGTTATACCCGAATGACGTCCCTCGCTCCGTCAGAAAAATGTTCGGATTTCCGGCCGCCGCCACCTTATCCGCCGCGTGCCGAATGTCCCAGGGCGAAACGAATTGCCCCTTCTTGATGTTGACGATTCGCCCTGTCCGCGCCGCCGCGACAAGTAAATCCGTCTGCCGGCACAAAAACGCCGGAATCTGCAAAATATCGCAAGCCGCCGCCGCGATGTCGGCCTGCCACGGTTCGTGAATATCGGTTAAAACCCGGTACCCGTCGGCTTTCAACGCTTCCAGAATCCGCATCCCTTCGCGAATTCCCGGCCCGCGAAAAGCCGTCCCGCTCGAACGGTTCGCCTTGTCGAAGGAAGCCTTGAACACAAAATCCGGTCCCGCAATATCTCGGATCTTCTCCGCCAGAAACCGGACATGCGCTTCGCTCTCAATCACGCAAGGGCCGGCAATCAGCGCCAGCGGCTTGCTAGGTAGCATGACTCAACAGCTCCGCCGACGTCCCCGTCCGCCGCAATCGCTCCTGATACGTCGCCGCCACAAATGAGGCAAACAGTGGGTGAGGCTCCAACGGCTTCGATTTGAACTCCGGATGGAACTGGCAACCCAAATACCACGGATGATTTTCTATTTCGCAGATCTCCACATACATCCCGTCCGGCGTCTGCCCGGTGAGCCGCAGGCCGCCATCGGTCAGCACTTTTTCATAGTCCCGGTTGAATTCAAACCGGTGCCGGTGCCGTTCGCTGATTGCCGATTTTCCATACGCCGCCCGCGCCGTGGAACCCTCCGTCAAATTGCACGGATAAGCCCCCAGCCGCATCGTCCCGCCCAGTTCATCCACGCCTTTCAATTCGCGCAACTTGTAAATCACCCGCTGCGACGTCGTGTTGTCGAACTCAGTGGAATCGGCCTGCGCCAGTCCGCACACGTTTCGCGCATACTCAATCA
>CAMDKT010000084.1 GCA_945900935.1 Candidatus Sulfopaludibacter sp. SbA3
GATCGATTTGGTCAACTGGCAACAGGAGGAACCGGCTGATTTCGACGGAAGGCGGCAGCTTTCAATGGGTGGCACGAGCCGGATGAGTCGAGAGGCTCAAGTCCGGATCTGTGAGAGGCTCGGGGTGCAACTCCCCGGGCCTACTCGGCACGGATTGGGGGTTTCAAACGCTGATCGAGCGCGGGGGAGTGGACGTATTGCAGCCGGATTTGACGCGTTGCGGAGGATTCACGGTGGCGCGGAAGGTGGTCCATATGGCGGAGCGGGCCAACCGTTTAGTGGTTCCGCATTCCTGGTCGAGCGACCTGCTGACCGCGGCTTCGCTGCATTTGACGGCGTTTCAACGGCGCGCGGAATTTGTGGAGTTTAATACATCGCAGGGGCCGTTGAGCCGCATGCTGGTGAAAGATCCGTTACGGATGGAAGATGGTTACTTACGAGTCCCGGAAGGACCGGGGTTGGGCGTGGAGGTGAATGATGCAGTTATCGAACAATACCGGATTGGTTAGCCAACCGTGGGATCTGGCGCTTTGCGAGTTTGCGGAGACGAATCTTTATACGGCGGTGGTCTCCGATTCCATGGATCAGTTGGGTGTGCGGAATCAGGCGATGCGGGAGCATTTGCGTCCGCTGTATGCCGGCTGCAAAGTGGCGGGATGGGCGCGGACCATCGCCTGTTCGGATGTTTATCACATTCCGGAAGACCCTTATGGAATCGAGATTGAAGCGGTGGATAGCCTGCTGCCGGGCGAGGTGGCGGTAGTGGGCACGCAGAGCTCGGTCCGCAACGCGCCTTGGGGGGAACTGCTTTCCACGGCGGCGCGGGTGCGCGGAGCGCGGGGGGGCGATCGTCGACGGTCTGGTGCGCGATGTGCGGAAGATCGAGGAACTGGGGTTTCCGGTGTTCGCGGCGGGGATCAAGCCGGTGGACTCAATGGGCCGGGGGATGGTGACGGCTTACAACGTGCCGGTGGAGTGCGGCGAGGTGCTGGTGCATCCCGGCGACTTCGTCTTTGCCGATTTCGACGGTGTGGTGGTGGTGCCGCAGGCCATTGTTAAAGAAGTGTTGGAACTGGCAGCGGATAAGGTGCGGCGGGAGAACAGCTCGCGGGCCGAGTTAATGCAGGGCGCGTATTTGCGCGATGTTTTTGCGAAGTATGGGGTGCTGTAGCTAACATGAAAATCCGGCAAATCGAAACCATCCCCGTGATGGTGCCTATCATTCCGCAGTTCGTCATTCGCGGCAGTTTGGGCCAGCACACGGAATCGCCGTTCGTGATGCTGCGGGTTCACACGGATGAAGGAATCACGGGGCTGGGCGAGGTTTCCTGCACTCCGGTGTGGAGCGGAGAAGACTCGGTGACGGCGGTTCACGTGATCCGAAACTTTCTGGAGCCGGCGATTGTGGGGGAGGACCCGCGGGATATCGAGCGCCTGACGGTGAAGATGCGGCGGGCGGTGGCGGGGCATCCGTTCACCAAGTCCGGGATCGAGATTGCGCTGTGGGACATTTTGGGAAAGGCGGCGGGCCTTCCGGTATACCGGCTGCTGGGCGGCGCGGTGCGGGAGACGGTGCCGATCAAAATGTCCGTGTCGGGAACGGACCCGGAGCGGGCGGCGGAGATTGCGAATTGGGCGATGAAGCGCGGGTTGAAAGCGCTGAAAGTGAAGGTTGGGATGGACCCGGCGGGCGACATTGCGCGGGTGAAGGCCGTTCGGGCTGCTATCGGGCCGGCGGTGCGGATGGGGATCGATGCCAACGGGGGATGGAGTCCGCGCGTCGCTATCCAGACAATTCGCACGATGGCGGCGGAGTGTGGGATCTATTTCGCGGAACAGCCGGTGGCGCCGCTCGATATGCAATGGCTGGTGGATGTGCGGCGGAACGTTCCGGTGCCGGTGATGGCGGACGAGAGCTGCTATACGTTGCAGGACGCGATGGCGTTGGCGCGATCCGGGGCGGCGGACATCCTTTCGATATACGTTGGCAAGGGAGGCGGCATCGGTCCGGCGAGGAAGATGGCGGCGGTGGCGGAGGCGGCCGGGCTGACGTGTACGGTGGGCAGCAATCTGGAACTGGGCGTCGCCAGCGCCGCGATGACGCATTTGGCAGTGGCGACGACGGGCATTGGGGCGGAGGAGTTTCCGTGCGATATTCTGGGTCCGCTCGCTTATGAGCATGACTTGCTGAAGCAGTCGATTGAGTTTCGCGATGGCGCGGTAAGGGTGCCGGAGGGCGTAGGGCTGGGCGTGGAGTTGGATGAAGAGATGCTGGCGCGCTACCGGGTTTAGGCGTATTACCCCTCTCTGACGTTCGCCGCTTCCGCCGCCCGGTGATCCTTCTGAAAGTGACGCCCAATCGCATAAAGGACCAACCCGCCCGTGACCATATAGATTGCGCTTGTATAGGCCATCAGTTGCCCCACGCCAATCGTGTTCCGGGCCATTCCACCAAGAAAAGGCGCGAACCCGGAAATCGCCGCGCCCACGAAATTGAGCGCGCCCACGGTCGACGCCCGTTGGGAGGCTGGCACTACGTCGAAGGCCGACGGCGCTTGATTGGCTGTGATGAAGCCGGCGAAACAACCGAATGCGATGGCGGCTATCCGGGTCGCTTCCAGCGTGATTCCGGCACCGATCAAATATATGCAGGGACCGCCGCAGAGAAACGCCACGAGGATGATCCAGAACCGGGCCGATCGCGTCCGCTTGTACATCTTGTCGGCCGCCATTCCGCCGATGAACAGGCCCGCCGCCGTGCCGATCTGCGGATAGACGCTCGCCTCGAATCCAGCCCGCGCCACGCCAATCGAGAACTTGTCGAACAGGAACGTCGGCAGCCATGTGTACACCAGATACAGTCCGAATGTCGCCACCGAAACGTAAGCCGTCACGATTCGTAGCGAGGGGATGCGGAACAAGGCGGTGAAGCTTTTGAACGTCGCGGGAACCGCCGTTGGACTCCCGTTGAAATGCGGCGGCACACTGGCCAAAAATCGCCATAGCGGGATGGCAAAGAGCAGTCCACACCCGCCGAGCAGCCAGAACGAAACCCGCCAGTGCAGAAGCTCGGCAATATAGCCGCTCAGGGATCCGCCCACCGCGACGCCTACGAGTTGGCTGGTGGCGAAAAGCGCCACCGCCCGCGACCGCGTCTCCGGGCCATGGGCGTTGGCGATCAGCACGAAGGCGGCCGGCATGAAGAACGATTCGCTAATCCCAAGCAAGGCCCGGCAGACCAGCAGGAATGTTCCATTGGGCGAGAAGCCCGACAGAATCGTGAACGTGCTCCACAACGCCAGGCTGCCCACCACAATTTTCGGCCGCGACCACCGGTCGCCAATAATTCCCGCGATCGGCGAGAAGGCGCCGTAGACCCATAAGAAGAGCGCGCCCGTAAGTCCCAACACCACATCGCTGAAGCCGAACTCTTTTTGCAGCGCAGGGAACAGCGTGTAGACAACTTGCCGGTCGGCGTGATTCAGGGCATAGGAAATCCAAAGAAATCCAATTAAAACCCACTCGGGCTTCACGAAAGCTCTGCGATGGGCTCGCCGGTCGTGTCTTCGAGCGAGTTGGCAATCTTGATGGGGCGGCCGATGGGCGTGTCGTATTCCTTGGTCCAATCGATCCCGAACGCCTTGTAAATGGTCGCGAAAACGTCGCCCATACTGATGGCGCGGCTGGTAATCCTGGCGCCCGTTTCGTCGCTTGAACCGACGACCCGCCCGCCCTTAATTCCACCGCCTCCGAGCGCCAGGGACCAGCACGTCGGCCAGTGATCGCGGCCGAGGTCGGGATTCACGAACGGCGTACGGCCAAACTCCCCCATCGCCAGGACGACCGTGGATTCAAGCAGTCCGCGCGCTTCCAGATCGTCCAGCAGCGCCGGCAGCGTGCGATCCAACACCGGACACAATCGGTCGCGATGTCCTTCGTCGTTCTTCGCATGGGTATCCCACGAGTTACTGTGGAAGCCCGCCGCCGTCACAAAGCGCGTGCCCGATTCCACCAGCCGCCGCGCCAACAACGTGCTCTGCCCGAACGCATCCTTCCCGTAACGCTCCTTCAGCTTGTCCGGTTCCTTGGATAAATCAAACGCGTTCTGAACCGCCGGATTCAACAGCATCTTCCATGCCTGCGCCGTAAAGCCGTCCATGTTCGCATGTTCCACGCCTTCATAGGCCGCGCGGTAATGATTGTCCACGACTTTGAGAAAGGCCTTGCGGTTCTCCACGGCTGGCAACGACACCGACTTTGGCAAACTCAAATCCGGAACCTGAAATCCATCTTTGCTGGGGTCGGGAATCGCCATCGGATCCACCTCCGGACCAAGGAATCCGGAGCGGAAATACTCCTCGTACTGCCGGCTCTTTTCCCATTGCGGCACCAGGACGTGCGCGGGAACTCCATTGCGCGGGCCCATTTCTTTCGAAATTATCGAGCCCAGACTCGGGAAGTGCATCGCGGGATTCACTTCATGGCCGGTGATCGCATAGTGAGTGCCCTGCGGGTGATCCGAACCCATCGTGTGCATCGACCGCACAATGGACAGCTTGTCCATTCGCTTTGCCGTGTTCGGCAGCAACTCGGAAATCTGAATGCCGGGGACGTTCGTGGAGATCGGTTTGAATGCCGAATTTGGCTTCGGGTCCCACGTGTCCACTTGGCTCGGCCCGCCTTCCAGCCACAGCAGAATGCACGACTGTGCCTTCCCCTTCGCGGGCGTCGCGGCGGCGGCGCGCAGGAATTGGCTGAGATGAATGCCGAGGAAGCCGAGGGATCCGGCCTTCAGGAAATCGCGGCGGCATGAGCCTTCTTGCATCGGTTTGACTCCCATTCTAATGGTTCTCCGAAAACTCACGCGAGCAAAGCAGCGCCCAAACGAAGTCCCGAAGCGCCTCTTCCCGGTTTCCGTTGGATGCAATCAGGTCCCGGATCGCCTTCGATTCAGCCATCTCCGGGAACCGGGAGTACGCGGCGAGATAGAACTGTTCAATCACCTCGTCATTCGTCCGGCCTTCGTTCCACAGCCGCCGCAGTATACCTTCCGGCGCGGCCAGTTTGTCCTGATACGCCGCGCCCGCCAGCATGTGAAGCGCTTCATTCAGATTCGCCTTGCCAGAACGCTCCGGTAACGTCAGCCGGTTGGGGCGTCCGTAGATATCGAGAAAGCGAGAGTAGAAAAGATCCGGCTGGCGGAGCGCGATCGCCCGGGTTCCCGCGGGAGCTTGTCCAGTTGCCTTCGGGGTATCGGCGACACCGGTGGTGAACGTCTCGGGCACTCCCGTCACTGTACCTATCGCATCCAGAATCACTTCGGCGTCCAGTGCCCGTGGCATGGCGTGCGAGTAATTCGTGCGATCATCCCGGTTTCCCTCCAGCGGCCGGCCAGTCAACTGATAGGTGCGCGACGACACGATGGTGCGGATCAGATGGCGAAGGTCGTGGCCATGTTCCCGGAAATCGGCCGCGAGGCGGTCCAGCAGCTCCGGATGCGTGGACGGGTTCGTCGAGCGGAAGTCATCCACGGGGTCCACCAGGCCGCGCCCGAAGAAATTGCTCCACATCCGATTCACCGCCGCTTCGGCGAAGTATGGATGTTTCACCATCCAATCGGCCAGCGCCTTCCGGGGATTCTCTCGATCCGAACCTTGCAACACGGTCCCGTCGAGCAGCGCCGGCTTCAATTCCGCCTTGGTTCGCGGATGAAACAGCTTGATGGACCCGTTGACATCGCCGTTCCCCATGGCCTCGTTCGTTGGATGGTCGAACACCACGTATTCCGCGCCTGTATCTCCCATCTTGGAAACGCGGCCGAAGAATGCGGCCAATCCCCAGAACTGATCCTGGCTCCAGGCTTCGTAAGGATGGTTATGGCACTGCGCGCAATCGAGCCGTCTGCCGAAGAACACCCTCATCTCTTCGGCCATCGTTTCGCCAGCGGGCCCGATCACGTCATAGGGAAGATAGTGCCGCGTGGGTCCGTCGTACCCTTGCGCGGCGATGCGCTCACGCGCCATCTGGTCGTAGGGTTTGTTCGACGCGATGCTGTCGCGAACCCATTCCGCGTACATCTGGCTCCATTTCACATTGATCCCGTTCGGGAAAACACCCACGCGGAATAGATCGTCGAAGCGGTAGGTCCAGTAATCGACAAACTCCGGCGTACTCATCAACGTCTCAATCAGATTGCCTCGCTTGGCGGGATCGTCGCTCGCCAGAAATTGCCGTGTCCGCTCCGGCGGAGGCAGCGTGCCAGTCAGATCCAGACAGATGCGCCGCAGGAACTCCTGATCGCTGGAAAGGGAAGATGGAGGAATGCGGAGCCGTCGCAGCTTGTCGAAAACAAACCCGTCAATGAAGTTGGAGCGCGGAGGATCCGAATAGGCGGCAAGTGGCGGACCGATCACGCCAACCGTTGCGCTCGCCGCCAAGCCAGCCGCGCGAACCAGGACGGAGGTTTCGCCCAGACGGCCCGCCTTGACGGTGCATCCGCTCACGGTCGCCACCGACTGATCGTTCACCGCGCAAAGCGCCTGCCCCGAGAAGTCTTCCGTCCGTCCGTCCGCGAAACGCGCGGTAATCAACAGGCGATGCTCTTGATTGCGCTCCAGCGTCACGACGCGGGGAAACACTTCGAGCGCGGTCACACGGTTCTCGCGGCCCTCTTCCGGACCATACGGCGCGCCCGCCGCCACCCACTGCAAAATCGCCTGGTATTCCGCCGAGCCAATCGCGAATCGCCGGCCGCCTCCGTGCGCAATCGAACCCGTCGCCTTCTGAAGAATCAGACTCTTCGGCGGCTCCTTCCCATCGATTCGCGGAGTCCGGGGACCCTTTACTTCGGCGGTCAATACCTGGTAGCCGCCACCCTTGACGATCCACTCGTAGTCGTCCTTCGGAGTCCGCCCGCCCGGTGAAAGCTTAAATCCGCCACGCCCTTTCACGGTACCGTGGCAACCGGATCCATTGCAGCCTTTCTGCGTCAGGATGCCGCCGATGTCGCGGCTGAACTGAAACTCCCGCACTGCCTCAACGGCTTGGATGTGAAGCGTAGCCACCGCCGTGCGGCCCGCCGCGGCCGCCGTCGCGATGACAGCGCCATTTGTTCTCGCCACCAGCCGGCCGCCGGGCTCCATCGCCGCCAAAACGGGATCGGAAAGCTTCCACACGGTCTCGCCCGTCAGGTCCCGTTCCCCGCCGTCGGCATACGTTCCGATCACCAGCAACTGCTGCGACGCGCCGCTTCCACGCAGACTGGCTTCCTTCGGTTCAACGCGGATCGAAACAGGCGGTGGGTCGGCCCCAAACGCCGCGACAGTAAGAAATATCGGCAGCATCCATTTCATAACGGTCTCCGCGCAAGCACCATCACGGGAATGTCCGCTACACGAATCGGGCCGCCCAACTGCCCTTTTACAACCGGTCTGGCCACCAGACGCACAACCGCCGGCATCTTCATTGGCACCGCATCCGGCGAAGCCATCAGCAACAGCGAGGCCGTCTGCGGCTTCGGCGTGTATCGCTCCAGTTTCCCTCCGTTCGGCAACGGGGGCCGCTCCACGGGCTTTTCCATCGCGGCGATGGCGGTGACCCCTGGGGGCAACTCCTCGGCGACCAGCGCCACCACGCCTCCGAACTCCTCTTCCCTGTCAAGCGTCACGGTGATCGTTCGCGTCTCCCCAGGCCGCAGGTTCAGACGATCCGTGGAGCAGATCATCTTCCCAATATGCGGAATCTGGGGCCGCACCAGCACCCGGTACCGGAAGTCCTCGCCGCCGCGGTCCGTAGTGATGTCGCGGATCTGCAGCGTATACACGCCAGGCGCGCCCAAGGAAAAGGCCGTCTTCGCCTGGATCATCTTCATCATGTACAGCCCGTTGTTATTCAGCTTTGTATAGACGTTGGTGACGATCTCTGTGCCGCCCGGCTCCATCAGCCGGACAACCGGATTGAACCGCGGCATGGTCGCTTCCGGCGTTTCAATCTCAATGGCGAGATCCTGCGCTTTGTCGATCTTGAACTGAATCGCGTGCGCCTCACCCGGCTTCCCAATCCGGCCCTCCACAATTCCCGGCGGCGTCATCGTGGGAATGGGCGCCGATCCTTCTACAGCCGCTCGAAAAGTTTCAACCCGACGCGGCGCTGCCTCCGGTCCGCCACGGCTTGCCACACGGTCCAGCCAGTCCAAGCCCATCGCCCGTGTAAACTGGCGCTCTTCCCAGGAACCATTTAACCGCGGATGTAGCGAAGGAGCAGCGGCAACGCTTGGAGTGATCCGCAAGTTATAAACGTAATCTGGACCCCCCTGCCCCATGAACGCCGAAATCTGCACCCAGTATCTTCCGGCTTTCTCGAAGCGATGCACCAGCCGCGCATCCTGCGACAGACCGGGAAAGTACAGCGGCTCATCGTTAAACGCCACTCGATTCATTCGCTCGGGGTCGAACCAGCTTCCCGTCTTTTCCACAATCGTAATCGACGGATCAAATCCACGGAACCCGGAAGTAACTTCAAAACAAAGCGTTTGCCGGCTTTCAACATCAATCGGATACCTGTTCACCCCACCACGCTTCTCGATCTTTCCCTCCATCCATAGTCCCGGACCGACGGGGAAAACATGGACCTCGATTTCGTTGGAAACGCCATTGCCGGTAACCACCCGCAAAGGACGCCGCCCAACAGGAGCCGACTCTTCCACCGTCACCTCAGCGTGCAGAATATCGTTCGAACCCGCAATCGATTCCACCTTCAGTACCCGCGCCCGCAAGCCCGCTTCCCGGAACCATATGCTCCTCGCAAGTTTCAGGCCGCGACCGCGAATCTCCGCCGCGTAGGTGCGGCCAAGCTGTGCCCCGATCGGGTAAATGCTCGTGATTTCCGGTTCTTTCGCAGGTTCCGGTACCGCCGCGTGGAATCCTTGCGATAAGATAAGCAAGCCGCAAATACCGCCTATCCGTGTCATCGGTCTTTATTGTATGGGTTACAGCGCGTTGTCCTTTCTCCAGCGTCCACCAGACGGGACGCAAACGGCGAACAGAAACACTCGGTCTGTTGGGCGAAGCCTCGGCACGAGGAATCCTTGATCTGGCGGCGGCAGTCGACCGCCTCAGTAAAACGAACTTTCGATATTCTCCGGCCTTGCTAAAGACCACCTTGGACCGTTTCGGCAAACCGTAGGCAAGCTCGATGCAACAAACCCAGTGCAACCGCTGCGGCCGCGCCGTGCCCGGCTACGACATCATCCACTATGGTTCCATGGACGGGGGCTATCGGGAGATTTGCAGCAAATGCTTCAACACCGAGGCCGCTGCATCCGGCGGTCTCGACAAGTTTGAGCACGCCGAACTCGCACCGGTCCAACTCGCCGATTGCGACGGGGAAACCCACCTGTTTCATTTCCGGGCGCGATTGATCGAGAAGATTCGCCGGGCCTTGTCCACCAAGCATGTCAGGGAGGACAGTTACGGGTTGCGAATTGCCGATCACCAAGTCGTGCGAGGCTGGATTGATTGGGACGAATTCGGCCGGATGTTGATTTCCTTTGAGGGCTGGCAGTTCAAGTTGGAAATTCGAGACAGGAGCGAGGAGTTGTGATCCCCCGGCAGCGATCCACCCCGCCATTTCTCGTTCAGCCTGCTGAACGTCCCCGAAACACCGTCTCCGATTCGACTATATGATAATTCCGGTGTCCGTCCCGCTCCGAAGGCCATGGTAAAAATGAGGAAACGTATGCAATACTTCGTCCGATCCTTTCTGTTACTTACCTGTATCGTCTCCGCGTGGACCCAGTCCACCGCGACGATTGTGGGCCGCGTAACTGACCCATCCGGAGCGGTCCTCCCGGACGCGAAGATAACTGCCCGGAATCTTTCCACCAGCTTAGAGCGTTCGACCGTCACGGGAAACTCCGGTGACTTCGAGATTCCGTTCCTGCCCATCGGCGGCTCCTACACCGTGACCGCCGCCAAGGACGGTTTCCAGACCCAGGATCTGCAGGGCGTCGTGCTGCAGGTAGACCAGCGCGCCCGGCTCGACGTCGTGATGAAGGTTGGAAGCGTCTCGGAACGAATAACCGTGCAAGACGCGGCGCCCATCGTCAACACCGAGAGCGGGTCCATTGGTCAGGTTATCGGCAACAAGAATATTGTCGATCTGCCTCTAAACGGCCGCAATTTTCTGCAACTCGCCAGCTTGCTGCCAAGCGCCATCGTGGGCACCTCCGGCACCGCCGGATCGTCCGTGGTATCGGTGAGCGGCGGCCGTCAAAGCAAAACCGAATACCTGCTGGACGGCATCAGCATCAATGAACAACTCTTCGACGGCGTGGCGGTACGGCCCTCCGTCGATGCCATTCAGGAATTCAAGGTCCAGGCCAACTCCTTCTCCGCCGAGTACGGTCGCGGGAATGCCATTGTCAACGTATCCATCAAATCGGGAAGTAATGATTATCACGGAACGCTTTTCGAGTTCCTGCGCAATGATAAGTTCGACTCGCGGAACTTCTTCCTTGCCCGCAAAGCGCCTTATCGGCAAAATCAGTTTGGTTTCGCTTTCGGCGGACCGGTAGTGATCCCCAAAGTCTTCAACGGAAAGAACAAGAGCTTCTTTTTCTTGAACTACGAAGGCACTCGCATCCGGCAGGGACGTACGTTCAACCCCATCGTACCCTCGGCCGCATTCCGTTCTGGAGACTTCAGCGCTGTCGCCACTCCTGTCCGCGACCCGCTCACCGGCGACCCCTTCCCCGGCAACATCATTCCGCCCAACCGCATCAATCCCTCCACGGCTTTTTTCCAACAGTTCATTCCGGCGCAGAACACCGCCATTGGAACTTTTTCCTACGCGGCGCCGTTCCGTAACGACCAGAACCAGGGCAACGCCCGCTATGACCACATCTTCAGCCCGAAGAATCTGCTGGCGGTCCGCTACACCGTCAACCATCTGGAAGCGTTCATCCCCGGAAACTACCCTCAGAATGGCGGGTTCAATCAGCGGCAACGGGTCCAGAACCTAGTCTTGAGCGACACGCATATCTTTTCACCGGCAGTGGTCAACGACCTACGCCTCGGCTACACGCGCATGCACAATGCCAACCTCAATCAGGGATTAGGCACCAACCTTACCGGCCAGTCCGGCATTCGCGGCTTTGAAGAGACCAGTCAAAACTTCCCCGGTTTTCCTCAACTGAACGTCACCGGGTTTCAAGGTATCGCGGGGAACGCGTTTCAACCGCTGGTGAATCCCACCAACATGTACCAGATTACCGACAACCTATCCATTATTCGCGGGAGCCATACCATCAAGGTGGGCGCCGACCTTCGGAACTACCGGCTCACGTCCACTAACTCGGCAAACTCGCGCGGAAATTTCTCCTTCACGGGAGCCTATACCGGCCAGGGATACGCGGACTTCCTCACTGGTTTCCCCACTTCCGGCAACCGCAGCTTCCCCCGCAACCTCTTCGGCTTGTATGAAACGCGGTATCATTTTTTCGTTCAGGACGATTGGAAAGTGTCCAGCCGGCTGACGGTCAATGTGGGCCTGCGCTACGAGTTGAACATGCAGCCCACGGCGATGTTGGGCCAATCGGCTCGCTTCAACTTCGAATCCGGCAAGTGGGAAGTGTCCACCTTCAAAGGTCAGATCAACACCGTCTCCCAACAGGTGGCCCAGTTTGCATTTCCCCGTTTCCAAAGCCTCATCGTCAAGGCCACCGACGTGGGGCTTCCGAACAAGCTGCTCTATAACCGCTACAACGATTTCGCGCCGCGGCTAGGGTTGGCCTGGCGTCCCTTCGGAGACAACAAAACCGTGCTCCGGGCCGGCGCGGGCATCTTCTATCTGCTTACCAGCGGTAATAACGCCGTCAGCGCCCCCATCATCAATGTCCCCTTCATCGTGGACGAATCCAAGCAACAGCCCGTGGCGGGTGGCCGCCCCACTCTGGCCGTACAGAACTTCTTTCAACCTTTCAGCGTTAACGCGAATTTCACCACTCCGCTTACCTTCGGGTTCAATCCGCACATGAAGACTCCGACCATGTATCAGTGGAATTTCGCCATCCAACGCCAACTCTCTCGCGATATGTCGTTGGAGGTCGCCTATGTCGGCAACAAAGGCACTTACCTTGAACGCTCGTTACCGACCAATTTACCCAGGGTCAGTTCGACGGACCTGCGCCCCTTCCAGGAGCGGCGTCAGCGACCGGAGTTTGGTACGGGAGCTTTTTACGATAACCGCGAAAACTCCAATTACAATGCGTTGGAAGTGAAGCTCGATAAGCGCTTCTCCAAAGGCTTGAGTTTCCTGATGGCCTACGCCTATAGCAAGTCCATTGACGGTTCCACCAATGACCAGGGCGGCGGCGACGGTGCCGACAATCCTTTCAACCTGCGCACCATGCGCGGCCGGTCGAACCTCGACGTTGGCCAGCGCTTTGTGTTCAGCGGCGGCTGGGACCTGCCGTTCGGCCGTGGTCGCGCCTATGGTGCCGGCATGTCCAGGGCGGCGGACCTCATCGCCGGAGGCTGGCAGCTTGGCGGAATCGTGGTGCTCCAGGGCGGCTTCCCATTTACGCCCACCATTGCCAGCGATCCGGCCAACGTTGCCTTTACCTATGCCCGCCGCCCCGACGTCATCGGAACCGGCAAGGTGGACAAGTGTACTCGCGAGCAATGCTTCAACATCGCGGATTTCCGCGTTCCCGGCCCGTTCACCATCGGCAACGCCGGACGCAACATTCTTCGTGGACCGGGAATCGCCAATGTCGATCTCTCGATCTTTAAGAATTTTACTTTCACCGAAAGAATGTACCTGCAATTCCGCGCGGAGGCCTTCAACGCCTTCAACCATACGCAGTTCGGCAATCCCAACGCCAACATCGAACTGCCTACGCAGGGCGGCCGGATCTTCTCGGCCAGGGATCCCCGCATTGGTCAGCTCGCGCTGAAGCTGTACTTTTAGTGGCGCAGGTCTCCTGGCCCATAG
Organism: Candidatus Sulfopaludibacter sp. SbA3; assembly: GCA_945900935.1. Lineage (GTDB taxonomy): Bacteria > Acidobacteriota > Terriglobia > Bryobacterales > Bryobacteraceae. The sequence goes on from CAMDKT010000084.1 coordinate 12,994, forward strand.
GCGCTAACTTAAGATTTGTTTTCGTCGTCGATCCTATTCAGAACGTGTAGCGTTTTTTCGAAGCGCCCGAACTCCGCGATGGCTTGCGTGAGCCGCGCCGGATGATCTCATGATGCCGGTCGCGGGTACCCGCCCCAACTGGAGTGAACCGGCCAGACGCGGCATGTCGTCCCAATGCGGTGTGATGCGCCGCAAGGAAAGCCGGTGCTTGCCATAGCCGGCTTTGGGATCGATACGCCAGAAACGGGTTCCCCCGATGCCCGCCAGACGCGGGCTGAACCGGTAGCCCAACAAGCGGAACAACCCGAAGACGACATCGCTATAAGGGGGTCTGGGGGAGACACTCGAATCCTTCGGACCGAATTGCCACAAAAGCGGTCGAAAGCGGGCGTCCATTTTGCATAGTGGGGATGTAAGCCCAAACCGGCGGAATTGATCCAGCACGGATAATCAATGTTTTACTGCAAATTCACGGAAGCCCGTATGGCTTCCAGGTCGATCGGGAGTTGCTTATCGCGGAATGTGTAATGTAAGCGTTCGGCGAACCCCATGCTTGCGTGCCGGCCGGACATGAATTAGGCTGACCGGCGAGACTTCCACGCCATCGGCGTAAG
>CAMDKT010000085.1 GCA_945900935.1 Candidatus Sulfopaludibacter sp. SbA3
TTGCGTTACGGCTCGCGTGTTCGCCTCACGAGTCGCACTAGCCCATTGCTGGAACTCCCGCTCGCTCGGCTACATGTTGAACAGGCAATTTACATGGTGAACTCCTTTCAATTCACAAGATCAGCCAGGCTTATCCTGGCATCCGACCGTCAGGGATAAGGGTTAGAGTTCCTTTTCGATCTCGCTAAGTCTTGGAACACGAACGGCAGCGCCGGCGGCGTGGCTGCGATACCCGGCCTCGACGGCGGCGACAGTCACCAAATAATCCCGCCCCGTTGTCTCAAAAGTCTGTCCCGCCGCCAGCGTCCGGACAAAATGCTGCGATGTCGCGCGGACACTATCTCCGCGATAACCCGATGTTACATCGTTTTTCCAAAGTAACTCGTCCCCAGTGGGAGTTACTCGCAGTACGTCGCCGGTGGGCGCGAGTCGCAGCGCGCCATTCTCAAATTCGAAAAATCCATCACCCAGCGGAGGGGAGTCGGGCGACAGGTCGAGGAATCGGTTGCCGTTGATCACTCCGGAAAGTCCGGATTCATGAGTCGCCACCATCAGGACATGGTCCTCGCCCAGGATGCGTTGGTTCACGCGGCGGAGATGAGCATAGATCGTGTTCAATTCACCGAACAGAAACCGCGCCGTATCAATGTGATGGACCAGCGTCTCAAACAATAGCAATCGGGGCATCGTCCGGAAATAAGGCTGGAGCAAGTAAGGATCGGCGCCCGCGCCATCCCGCTTGCGCGTGCGAAACGTGTACGTTACCGGAGCGCCAAGCCCGCCCGCCGCCATTTCAGCCGCGATCACCCGGTACCAGGGCTGCCAGCGCCAGTTCTCATGAATCATGAACGGAATTCCGGCGGCGTCCGCCACGCGGACCATCTCCAGGCAGTCTTCCCACGAAGGCGCCATCGGCTTCTGGCAGATCACCGGCAACCGCCTCGCAGCGGCGATCCGAAGCATCGGCAAATGCAACTCCGGACGCGTGGCGATGTCGAGAAAATCGGGCTTAACGGCGTCGAGCATGCGCTCCAGATCATCGAAAGCCTGCGGTGCCGCCTGTTGCGCTTTCGCCAAATCGGTATCGCAGGCGGCAACGATCTCCGCTTCCGGAATCCGCCGCCAGCCTTCCATGTGAATCTGTCCGAAAAATCCGCAACCGGCGATAACGCCGCGCAGGGGTGTGGTCATCCCTTTAACGGTAACCCAAACTGCCCGTAGAATCGCTCCGGAAGCCGCATCGGCTTCAAATCATGATCAAGAAATAGATGCCGCGAAAAGCCCTCAGCCAACTTCTGCCCAGACTCCGCGTGACGCATCACGTAGACGAAGTGGACGCCGCGCGGCGTGGCCTTCTCAATCCGTGTTTCGATGTCGATTTCGTCGTCATAGCGCGCCGGCGCAACAAATCGGCAATGCACTTCGATAACCGCCAAATGCAGCGCCCCCTCCTGCTCCATGTCCCGATAACTAAGCCCCGCCGCGCGGCAAAACTCCACGCGCCCGACCTCCATCCACACAACGTAATTGGCGTGATAAACAACACCCATCTGGTCCGTCTCCGCGTAACGGACCCGGACACGGGCGCAATAGCTTTCCATAGCCGCTAATTATTACAGGTGCGCCGCCATCGCCCCGCCAAGCAGTTGAAACCAATAGCCCTCAAAACCAGTCTGTTACGATGACATTGTGCGAATTCGAGTCCTCTTTTTCGGCGTCCTGCGCGATTTCACCGGCCAGCGCGAGTGCGATGTAGACCTCGCGGAAGGCGTGACCGCGGCCGGCCTCTTCGACCATTTCGCCGCTCAATTTCCGTCTCTTGAAGCCGCCCGCCGAAGCGTCACCGTGGCACGCAATCAGGAGTTCACTGACCCCTCGACACTCTTGGCCGATGGCGATGAAGTAGCGCTCCTGCCGCCCGTCAGCGGCGGAACCGGGCGATGGATCCACGAACTCACGACTCCGGAAAAAGGTAACTTTTACGGCCTGACACGAGACCCCATTGATGCCGCCGCCGCGGCCCGCCAACTGCTCCAGGGCCTCGACGGCGCTTTCGTCAACTTCGAAGGCGTGGTACGCAATAACACCAAAGGCCGCCCAACCATGTACCTCGAATACGAGTGCTACGAAGCCATGGCCATCAAGACGATGGCGCAAATCGGCGATGAGATCACCGCCGCCTTTCCCATCAGCCGGATCGCCATGCTCCACCGCCTGGGACGAATGGAAATCGGGGAAACGAGCGTCGTCATAATCGCCTTCTCCCCGCATCGCAAACCGGCGTTTGAAGCGGCGCTCGAAGGCATCAACAAACTAAAAAAACTGGTGCCGATCTGGAAGAAAGAGTTTTTCGCCGACGGCGAAGTGTGGGTGGAAGGCGAATGGGACGAGCGCCTGAAGACTCTATGAAACAAACGCGGCGTGGATTTCTGAGCCTTTCAGGACTCGCGGCGTGGGCCCAGCCGCAGCCCGTATTCCGCGCCGACGTAAAACTGGTCCGCCTCTTGACGACGGTGAAGGACGCAACCGGCGCCCTCGTCGGCGGCTTGACCAAGTCCGATTTCCTGATCAGCGACAACGGCGCGCCGCAGGAAATCGCCGTGTTTGAACAACACACCGCCCAACCGCTGTCGGTCGCCATCATGCTCGACATCAGCGGCTCAACCGCCAAGGATCTGAAGTACGAAGTAGACTCGCTCCAGCGTTTCGCGAAAGCGCTCTTCGGTTCCGGCAACCCCGAAGATCAGGCCGCGCTCTACACGTTTAATCACGATGTCGCCAAGGCGAGTTCGTTCACCCGCCGGCTCGGCCGGCTGGAATCGGCCCTGCGCGGCCTGAAAGCCGGGGCCGGGACGTCGCTTTACGATGCCATCCTGCTGGGAACGGACGAACTGGGCCGCCGAAGCGGACGGCGCGTACTGATTGTCGTCACCGATGGCGGCGACACCACGTCGTTCACCACGTTTCATGCCGCGCTCGAAGCCGCCCATCGCAACGACGCCGTAATTTATTCCATCCTTGTCGTACCCATTAAAAACGACGCTGGGCGCAACATCGGCGGTGAGCACGCGCTGGAGTTGTTCGCCTCCGGCACTGGCGGAAAAGTCTTCCAACCCACCGTCGGCGCTGCGTTGGACAAAGCGTTTGAAGCAATTCTGAAAGACCTGCGAAGCCAGTATCTACTCGCCTACTACCCCAAAAACGTGCCCCTCACCCGCAATCGTTTCCACACCGTAAAAGTCGAAACTAAAACTTCGGGATTGCGCGTGCAATCCCGAAGCGGCTATTATGGAGATTCCGCTCCGTAACCCTCACCGGATGGCATCCAAAGGCGCAAATTCGAAGAAGAAGGCACCCGAGACGACGCTCCGTGAGGTCGAATATTGGAACGACCTTATCGCGCGGCAACAGCCCGTGCGTGTCCGCCTGCTCGATAATCAGGAACATTCCGGCACGGTGGAATACTTCGACTTGGACGTCGTCCGCATCACCCGCACCGGACAACCCAACCTGTTTCTCTACAAGCGCGACATCAAATACGTCTTCGAAGTCTGAGGAAATGGCATCTTTTTTAGAAACGGCAATGGACATCGCCCGAGAGGCGGGAGCGCTGGTCGCCAACATGGCCGAGCGCAAAATCCCCTTTGAGCTGAAGGGCGATTTCGATCTGGTCACCGCCGCCGACCGCGCTTCGGAGGAATTGATCGTTGAGCGGCTCCAGAGCCACTTCCCGTCCCATTCCATCCTCGGCGAAGAAGGCGGACAGCGCGACCGCCAAGCCGAGTATTGCTGGTACGTCGACCCCGTCGATGGCACCACCAACTTCGCCCACGGCTTTCCAGCCTATAACGTCACCATGGCCGTCGAAAAATCCGGCGAACTGATCGCCGGCGTCATTTTCGACCCCACCCGCAACGAAATGTTCGCCGCGGAAAAGGGCGGCGGCGCTTATCTGAACGGTCGCCGCATTCACGTCTCCAAGGCCGCCAGCGTCAGCGAAAGCCTGGTCGCCACCGGTTTTCCCAGCCGCAAACGGCACGAAAACATCAATATTCATTTTTACTACCAACTGGCAATGATCAGCCACGGCGTGCGTCGTGCCGGGGCCGCCGCATTGGACTTGGCCTATGTCGCCAGCGGGCGTCTCGACGGATTCTGGGAATTCGGACTGAGCCCATGGGATATCGCTGCCGGAATACTCCTTGTCGAAGAGGCCGGGGGGCGCTGTACCGACATGCATGGCGCGCCAAGGCATCTCCGCGGGAAGACGCTGGTGGCCAACAATGGCCCCATTCACGAGGAGATGCTGCAGATTTTCAGCGAGGTTTTCGCTGGAAGGTTCCGCTATCCGTTGCCGCAAATTCCGGTGACCGATTAGGCCGCTTCGTCAGCACGCAAATTGGGCGCGGACGGCTTGGGAGACGTGTGCTTGAACGAAGAAAACCACGAACTCGGTTTCCTTTCAATGAATTGGCGTGTTACCCTTAAGAAACTTATGCGTACCGTCGACTTGATCACCCGGAAGCGTGATGGCGAGGAACTTTCCACGGAAGAGCTTGCTTTTCTTGTGGATGGATACACTCGCGGGGACATTCCGGACTACCAGATGGCGGCGTTCCTCATGGCCACGTTCTTCAAAGGAATGACGGATAAGGAAGTGAGCGCCCTAACCGAGTTAATGCTCGCTAGCGGTGAAACCCTTGACCTGTCGGAAATTCCGGGTTTGAAGGTCGACAAGCACTCAACCGGCGGCGTCGGTGACAAAACCAGCCTGATTTCCGCGCCAATTGCCGCCGCGGCCGGCGTCAAGATTCCAATGATCAGCGGACGCGCCCTCGGATTCACCGGCGGCACTCTCGATAAACTCGAATCCATTCCAGGGTTTCGCACCAATCTCACCGTCGACGAAATCAAAGCCCAGGTAGCAAAAATCGGCCTCGCCTTCGCCGGTCAATCCGCCCAGATCACGCCGACCGATGGCCTGATCTACGCCCTTCGCGATGCCTCCGGCACCATCGAAAGCGTACCCCTCATCGCGTCTTCCATCATGTCGAAGAAGCTCGCCGAAGGGCTGGACGCACTCGTTTTGGACGTGAAAGTAGGCGCCGGCGCTTTCATTAAACGCCAAATTCATGCCCGCGAATTGGCTCAGATCATGGTGGCCATCGGCCGCCGCCACAATAAGAAAGTCCTCGCGCTGCTGACCGACATGAATCAGCCGCTCGGCTACGCCATCGGCAATGCTCTGGAAATCATGGAAGTGTCCCAAACGCTCCAAAATGGCGGCCCAACCGACCTCACCCGCCTCTCGCTCGAACTCGCCGCCCGCATGATCCACTTGGGTAAAGTCACCGCGACCATCGAAGAAGCCCGCGAACTTGCCCAAACTAAGCTTTTGGACGGTTCCGGATTCCGGAAGTTGAAGGAAGTGATCGCCGCGCAAGGCGGAAATCCCCAAGTGCTGGATCGCTTCGACCTGCTGCCCAACGCCACCGGCATGCGTGAAATTGCCACCCCGCGCGGTGGCTACGTCGCCGGTATCGATGCCCAGCTCATCGGTCAGGCCGCAACGTTGATCGGCGCTGGCCGCTCGACCAAAGAAGACGTGATCGATCCCGCTGTCGGCGTGATCCTCGACGTCAAAGTCGGTGCCAGAGTCGACGGCAACACCGTCCTGTGCCGCCTCTACTACCGCGACGACGCCAATGTCGAAGAAGCTGCCGAGCTCGTTGAAGATGCTTTCCGCATCTCAGCATCGCCGCCCGAAGAACGCGAGTTAATCCTGGAAGTCGTCAGTTAGTAAATCACTAAGGAGGCCCCTATGGAGCGGTTCACCGGTCTATTGGGTCTGGTCGCGATTCTGGCGACGGCTTATTTATTCTCCTCTGACCGGCGTAAGATTAAGCCGCGCCTGCTCCTGTGGGGCCTCGGCCTCCAGTTCCTATTCGCTTTCCTCGTTCTCAAGACAGATGCCGGGCTGATCTTCCACTCGGCGTCCATCGCCGTCAACGCATTGCTCGAATACGCCGAGGAAGGCAGTAAGTTCCTCTTCGGTCCATTAGGCTCCAAAGCCGGTCCCTTCGGCGTCGTATTCGCCTTCCAGGTTCTGCCCATAGTTATCTTCATCGCCGCGCTCTTCGCCGTGCTCTATCAGCTCGGCGTCATGCAAATCGTGATTAAGGTCATGGCCATCGGCATGCACCGCGTCATGGGTGCCAGCGGGGCCGAATCTACTTGCGTCGCCGCCAGTATCTTCATGGGCCAGACCGAAGCGCCGCTGACAATCCGCCCATTCCTCGCCGGACTAACGCGTTCAGAACTATTCACCATCATGACCAGCGGCATGGCCCACGTCTCCGGCGCAGTAATGGCCGCCTACGTGAAGATCGCCGGCGTCGAAATCACCCATCTCCTAACCGCCGTCATCATGACCGCGCCCGCCACCATCCTGCTCTCCAAAATGTTCATCCCGGAGACCGAAGAGCCCGCCACCGCCGGCGACGTAAAAATCGCGATTGAGAAACCCGGCGTAAATGTCATTGACGCGGCGGCCCGAGGCGCGGCCGATGGCCTGCAACTGGCCCTCAACATCGCCGGCATGTTGATTGCTTTCCTCGCTCTGATCGCCTTGGTAAATGGAGTGCTCGGCTGGGTCCATACCTGGGCTCCCTTTGTTCCGGATTCCCTGCAGAAGATCTTCGGCCTCGTCTTCGCGCCCATCGCCTGGCTCCTGGGTGTCTCCTGGAAAGACGCCGCAACCGTCGGCAACTTACTCGGCACACGCCTCGTTTTGAATGAGTTCGTCGCGTTTCTAAACCTCGGCCCGATCAAGGACCAGTTAGACCATAAGTCATTCGTCATTGCCACCTTCGCGCTCTGCGGATTCGCGAACTTCTCCTCCATCGCCATTCAAGTCGGCGGCATCGGCGCGCTCGTTCCGTCCCGAAAATCAGACCTCGCCCGCCTCGGCCTGCGCGCCGTCGCCGCTGGAACTCTTGCCAATTTCATGTCAGCCTGTATTGCGGGACTCCTGTTATGAACCAACGAATGCTCGCTGATCTGGCCGTCGCGGCGATTCAAGCGAAAATCGGAATGACGCCCGAAGCCGGCGTCGTCCTCGGCAGCGGCCTCGGCGCTTTCGCCGATGAACTGCGCGACGCCGTCACAATCGACTACCACGACATTCCCCACTGGCCCGCCTCCACCGCCATCGGCCACGCCGGTAAGTTAGTGGCGGGCTACATTGGCGACGCCCCCATCGTCGTCCTCTCCGGCCGCGCCCATCTCTACGAAGGCTACACGCCGCAACAGGCGGCATTCTCCACGCGCGTCATGAGCTTGCTCGGCGCTCATTCCATGGTAATTACCAATGCAGCCGGCGGCATTAATTTGAGTTACAGCCAGGGCACGCTCGTCGCCATCGCCGATCATATCAACTTACAAGGAGTTAACCCCCTTACCGGCCCTAACGACGACGCCTGGGGCCCTCGCTTCCCCGACATGACCGAGGCCTATTCCACCGCCTACCGCGCCATCGCCCGCAACGCCGCCGCCGTTCTCGGCTTCCAGCTCCCGGAAGGCGTCTACGCCGCTCTCGCCGGTCCGAACTACGAAACGCCCGCCGAAATCCGCTACCTCCGCGCCATCGGCGCTGACCTTGTCGGCATGTCCACCGTCCCCGAAGTCATCGTCGCCAATCATATGGGAATGCGCGTCCTGGCCATCTCCTGTGTTACGAACATGGCCGCCGGCGTGCTCGATCAAAAAATCGACCATGAAGAGGTCCTCGAAACCGGCCGTCAAGTGCGCGGTCGCTTCACGGAGCTACTCAAAGTCATCCTCCCGCAATTGAAAGGCTAATGCATGGACCCGCTGCTCGCCGCGGCCATCGCCGCCCGTGATCACGCCCATGCCAAGTACTCGAACTTCCGCGTCGGCGCCGCCCTCGAACTGGAAAACGGCCAAATCGTCTCCGGCTGTAACATCGAAAACGCGAGCTATGGTTTGACCATCTGCGCCGAACGCGTGGCCGTCTTTAAGGCCATCAGCGACGGCGCAAAACCGCGCGCGTTTCGCCGCGTCGCCATTTGCGCCGACACCGAAACCCTCACCCCGCCCTGCGGCGCTTGCCGTCAGATTCTCTGGGAGTTCTGCGGCGACATCCCCGTAATTCTCACCAATCTGCACGGCCTCACTCGCGAATTTACCGTCGGCCAACTGATCCCGGAGGCATTTGATGATTCCCTATTGGGCTAGCCTGTTCTTCGTTCTCAGTACTTACTCCGCTGAGCCCGTCGATCTCATCCTCTCCGGCCGCCAAGTCGTCACCATGGACGCCGCCCAACGCATTATCGCCAACGGCGCGGTCGCCATCAAGGGCGAAAGAATCGTCGCCGTCGGCCCCCGCGCCGATATCGACAAAGCCTACAAAGCCAAACTGCGAATCCACCGCCCCGACGCCCTCATCACCCCCGGCCTCATCAACACCCACACCCACGCCCCCATGAGCCTCTTCCGCGGCATCGCCGACGATCTGCGTTTGCAGGATTGGCTCGAAAAATACATCTTTCCCGCCGAAGCCCGCAATGTTACTCCCGAATTTGTCCGCGCCGGTACTCAATTAGCTGTCCTGGAAATGTTACTCGGCGGCACCACCACTTACACCGACATGTATTACTTCGAGGAAGTAATTGCCGAGGCCACCGCCGCCGCCGGCATGCGCGCCGTCCTCGGTCAGACTATCATCGCCTTCCCCGTGCCCGACGCCAAGACGCCCCAACTCGCCCTCGCCCGCGCCGAGGCGTTCCTCAAACAGTTCGCCGGTCACCGCCTCATCACCCCAGCCGTCGCCCCCCACGCCCTCTACACCAACAGCGACGAATCCCTCCAAGCCTCCCGCGCGCTGGCCAATAAATACGGCGCTCCGCTACTCATCCACGTCGCCGAAACCAAGCGCGAATTCGACGAAAGCAAGCAAAAACGCGGCCTCACACCCGTCCAGGCCCTCGCTAAACTCGGCGTCTTCGACGGCCGCACCGTCGCCGCCCACAGCATCTGGCTGGATGACGAAGACATTGCCATCCTCGCCCGCAAACAGGTCGGCGTCGCTCATTGCCCCTCCAGTAACATGAAGTTATCCAGCGGCGTCGCCCCGCTTCCGAAGTTACTCAAGCTCGGCGTCGCCCTCGGTCTCGGTCCCGACGGTCCCGCCGGCTCTAACAACGACTTCAACTTATTTGAAGAAATGGACCTCGCCGCCAAGTTACAAAAAGTCATTACGATGGACCCCGAGGCGGTCCCCGCCAAAACAGCTTTCACCATGGCCACCATCGGCGGCGCCCGCGTCCTGGGAATGGAAAAGGAAATCGGTTCCATCGAAGTTGGCAAGCGCGCCGACGTCATCGCCATTCGCCTCGACGCCCCGCACGCCTGGCCCATGTTTAACGTCTATTCCCAACTGGTCTACGCCCTCAAGGCCTCCGACGTGAACGATGTCATCGTCAACGGCAAACTCCTTGTACGTGATCGTAAAACACTTACGTTAGACAAATCGAAGATACAAGCCGAAGCCGAACGTTTTCTCGGACATATCCGTAAAAGCATTACGTACTAAGGGTTTGCCTGTCAGCGCAAACCTAATAACGTCTTACGAGAATCTACACCGCAATCTTCCACTTCCTCTATGAAGCGAAAGCTAGCGTACCCGGCGTTCCGGATTATACGGAAACGAATAGAGATGCGTCTGCGTTTCGCCACAGAGAGAGGAACACAAATGAATCGCGCCTTTTTAACCGCCGGCTTGCTCGCCGTCGCCGCCGCCAGCCAGGTTTCCGCCTTAACACTCACGTTTACAGACCGTGGAACCTGGACGTCCCAAATCACAGGCCTCACTAATTTCGACGGCGGCACGCAAGCCGCTGGCACTTCCCTCAGCATAGCCAATGGCGGATTGTTTTCCACCACCTTGCAAATCAACGGTTACGGTATCAACCTTTCCAGCCCCTTGAACCTGATCCGAGCCAACGCCGGCCCCTCGTCAACTTATTACAACTGGGGCACCGGAACCATTATCACCACGCAGGACAAAACCGCCGGGAACACCGTCTTCGCCCGCATCTCCTTCGCCAGTCCGGTAAGCGCCTTCGGCTTTAACTACGGTGCCGGCGGCTGTCCAACCTATTTCGCTGGCTGCACCCCCGGCTCCGCCGCCAGCGTCACCATCTCCCCAGGCGGCCTTGCGTCTCAAAACATCACCACCGTCGCAAACTCACCCCTCAACTTCTGGGGCGTCGTCAGCGACTCGCAAACCTTCACCTTCGCCGACATCTTCATCAACACCGACACCCGCTACCTCGTCCTCGACGATATCGCCCAAGGTTCCTTCAACGCGCCCCCGCCCCCAAGCGAAACCGCCGAACCAGGCACCCTTCTCCAAATAGGACTAGCCGCCGTTCTCTTCGCCTTCGCCCGCCGCAAATTCAGCTCCGCCCAATCCCAAACGGCCTGATTTTTCCCCCGAAGACGACCAGACAATGCCGCGTGAAACCTTTGGGTTCTCACGCGGCGATTTTTTTGCCCCGGACCTTGATAAAATCGGAAGGCACCATGCCGACTGCACTCTCCATACTGCTCGCGTTGACGCTGCTCCCCGCGCCGCTCGACGCTCAAAAGAAAAACAAGAAAAAACCCGAAATCGAAATCACGCAGACTCTCGAAGTCTTGCCCGATCCCCCGGCATCGGTCACCGTCGAAACTGCCAAACTCGAATTCCTCGCCTCCCCCCTCTCCGGCAAAGGCCTCCTCTCCCAACAAATCCGCGACGCCCTGAAAGCTCTGCGCGCCCAGGCCGGCTCCCGCCCCATCGTCAAAATCCGCGCCTTCGTCTCCGGCACCGGCGATCAGCGCCGCGTCGCTTCCATCGTCAGCGAAACCTTCGCCGAAAGGAAACAACCCCTCCCCGCCGTCTCCACCATTCAAGTCGGCCAACTCGGCCTCGAAGGCGCTCAAGTTGTCCTAGAAGCCGTCGTCACCAACAGGAAATCGGTCAACCCCCACGGCCTCGCTTTTCTCAGCGGCATGGGCGGCGTCGCAGCCGATCCTCCGGAAAAACTCTCCAACATGCTCGACAAAGCCATCGCCGATCTCACCCGCGCCGCCCGCGCCGCCGGCAGTGAACCCGCCGATGTTACCCGCGTCACCTGCCTGCTCTCCTCCACTGCGCCCATTTCCGAAGTCCGCTCCCGCATCGCCGCCGCCTTCCCATCCGCCGTTCTCACCGCCGTTCAAGCCGAGCGTCTGCACGACAAATCGCTCGCCGAATGCGAAGCCGTCGCCCGCCTCCGCATAAAACCCGCCGCCGCCCTCGTCCTGTTGAATCCCCCCGACATGAACCCCTCCCCCATGTACTCCAAAGCCGCCCTCGTCGGCTCCGACAAAGTCATCCTCACCGGCGCTCAACTCGCTTTCCACTCCGAAGACAAAGACGTCCAACTCGCCTTCCAACGCATGGCCAAGGTCCTCGAAGCCGCCCACTCGTCCATGAAACTAGTGGCCTTTTCCAGCCTCTATTCCCTCACAAATTCCATGTCAGCCAAAATTCGCGCCATTCGTTTCGACCACTACGACAAAGCCCGCCCCCCGGCCAGCACCCTGCTCCTCTTTGAAGGCCTCCCGTCCATGGACGCTTCCTTCGCCATTGAACTCGTCGCCGTGCCCCAATAATGGACGAAAAACGCGACCTCGCCCGCGAATTGGCCCGTCAACACTACGACGCCGGCGACCCCCTCGGCTGGTTCGATGCCCTCTACAAACAAGCCAACGGCGATTTCGACACCATCCCTTGGGCTGACCGCGCCGTCAATCCCCATCTCGCCGCCTGGTGTGAACGTGAATCGCTTCCCCGCCCCGGCACCAGCGTCGTCGTCATCGGCTGCGGCCTCGGTGACGACGCCGAGTATCTCGCCGCCCGTGGAGCCGTCGTCACCGCCTTCGATTTATCCGAAACCGCCATCCAATGGTGCCGCGACCGCTTCCCGCAATCCGCCGTCAGTTACAAAGTCGCGAACTTACTCGAATTCATTGGAGACTTCGATCTAGCCGTAGAAATATACACACTCCAGGCCATGCCCCCCGCCCTCCGCGCCCAAGCCATCGAAGCCGCCGGCAACTTAGCCCGCGACTTACTCATAATCTGCCGCGGCCGCGATGAAACAGATCCGCCCGGCGAACTCCCGTGGCCGTTAACCCGAACAGATCTGCAACCGCTAACCGGTCTCGGCCTGAAAATCGAATCCTTCGAAGACTTCGACGACCCCTTCGATCCCGGCAAACGCCGCTTCCGCGTCTACTGTCGCCGCCTGTTCAAGTAACCGAAGTGCGGATCCCGCGGCGTTGCGTCCTGAAATCGGCAACGCGCTTCCGGCGATCCGCCTCAATGGATCTCTAAGGACGCTGCGTGCGCCTTCCTCGCGGCCTTTCGTTATCCCCGAATCGTAATCCGCTTTCAGAAATACGTTGCTCGCCGCGCAGCTATTTGCCGCCGATGACTTCTTCTAGCGTCTCCGCCCGCAAAATTCTGTGCGTCCAAAGTTCCGCCTGGCTCGAGGTGGCTGTGTCCAAGCGCTTGGCCGCCCATTTGGGAAGCTCGCCGAACTTGTCTTGCAGCAGGCCTCGAAGGACGTTGACGGCGCCTACCTCGCAGCCCTTCGCAAACGCCGAATCGTGGATGTTCTTCAGAAATGCGTTCTCGTTAATCTCTACGCTGATGCCCATAGTGTTGAACTCCATTGTCAATCTTTCGGATGCCCCTCGCAAGCCCGACAGGATCGCCATTTGTGTGAACACTCGTTGGCGCTGATGGGCGGGAAGACGGTTTGCCGCCTGAATGATCTCTCTGAGGTGTTCGGCGCCGCCGCGGGCCAGTAACGCCAGCGCGTAATCGCCGGGGTTAGGACTCTGCAGCAATGCCTCGTAGTCAAACTGGCGAATGTCGATCAGATCGTACTCGACTTTGATCGTCCCGGCATCGATCTTCGATCGCATTCGCATGGGAGCCTTGCCGGTGTACAGAACGGCTTGCCGGATCTTGCGCCGATACTTCCGCGCGATCAGGAGGCCGTAAATCCCAACTCTATATGGCATCCCAGGGTCGTTCCAGCTCTGGAAATCGATGTGCTGTATTTCTCCGCCTTTGAGGAGAAGCACCAGGTCGGCAATATTTTCTTTGACGGCTGCCAATTCAACGTTGAGGAACTGATCGACAGCCGCGCCGCCGGCAATTTGCTGAAGAAGCGTGGGACGGTCCTCTTGGAAGAGGTCCTTGAGAACGACATCGTAATTGAAGCGGATAGGGCTCTGCGAGCCCGAAGCGGCCGCCCCGGTGCCTGCCCGCCTGGGCCGCGAAACGGTGCGTTTCGCCATTGGAACTATCTTACCCCGTTACCGATCCGCGACCGTCAGGGTAATGCCACGTACTTTTTGCGCACCAGTCAATTGGGGTTATGGTTTAGCCTTGCGCCTTGGGAAGGGTTTCGTGCTGTGCCAAACTTCTC
>CAMDKT010000086.1 GCA_945900935.1 Candidatus Sulfopaludibacter sp. SbA3
TCTCCGGTGACGCCGCCAAAGGCGCCCAACGCGGCGCGGCTTTATTGGGGGACAGAATTTTCTTCGCCACCGACGACGCTCATGTCGTCGCCCTCAACCGCTTGACCGGCGCTCTCGTCTGGCAGGTTTTTCTCCCAACCGATACAGTCGGAGCCTACGGCTCCACCGCTGCCCCGCTCGTCGTCGGCGACCTCGTCGTAACCGGCATCGCGGGGGGCGACTCCCCGCTGCTCGGCTTCATCGTCGCCCTCAAAGCCTCCACCGGCGAAGAGGTCTGGCGCTTCCGGACCATCCCCAGACGCGGCGAAAAAGCCGCCGAAACCTGGGGCGGCAAAGACATCGAACACGGCGGCGGCGCAACCTGGCTCACCGGCTCCTTCGATCCCCAAACTGACACCATCTACTGGCCCACCGGCAACCCCTATCCCGATACCGACGGAACCAATCGCGCCGGCGACAATCTCTACACCAACTGCGTCCTCGCCCTCGATGCCAAAACCGGTAAATTGAAATGGCACTTCCAATTCACTCCTCACGATCTCTGGGACTGGGACGCCACCGAGCCCCTTGTGTTAGTGGACACTAACTTCAAGGGCCGTCCTCGCAAACTCTTATTGCAGGCCAACCGCAACGGCTACTTCTACGTCCTTGACCGGACCACCGGCGAATTCCTCCTCGGAACGCCATTTGTGAAAAGGCTCACATGGTCGACCGGCCTCGACGCCAAGGGCCGTCCGCAAGTCAATCCCGCCGCCAAGCCAACCGCCGGCGGCACCAAAGTTTGCCCCGCCGTTCGCGGCGCGACGAACTGGTATTCCACCGCCTATAACCCCGCCACGAAGCTCTTCTACGTCATGGCCGTCGAAGACTGCAACATGTACCGCGCCTCCGGCAACTGGTTCGTCCCCTACAATGATCCGTCGAGTCCGCCGGAAAAGGTGCTCCGCGCGCTGGACATCGAAACAGGAAAAATCGTCTGGGAAGTCCCTCAAATTGGCCCGCCGGAAGCAAACTACTCCGGCGTCCTGACCACGGCCGGCGGCCTGTTGTTCTACGGCGAGTCGGGCGGAACCTTCGCCGCCGCCGACGCCAAAACCGGGAAGACCCTGTGGCATTTCCCCACCGGCCAAGCCTGGAAGGCCTCGCCGATGACTTACACCGTGAAGGGCAAACAGCACGTCGCCATTGCAGCCGGCAGCCAGATCCTGGCCTTCACGCTCGACTGAGCGCGGCTTCGCGCCACCCCGCCGCAGACGCACCCTTCGCCCATTCACGCGAGTAATCCGTTAGACTGGAGTTGGCATGGTGACCATCGACCCAATTCGGGTAGAAGTCGAACGCGAAGCAGACGGGAGAGTTCTGGCCTCCGTTCCCGACCTTCCTGGCGTAATGGCTTATGGCGCTAATGAGGGCGAGGCTATACGGAAAGTCAAGACGATTGCGCTCCAAGTCCTGGCCGACATGATTGAGGACGGTGAGGAAGTCCCGGAGCCCCTCCGGGTGCTCTTCGCTTCGTGAGCGCCTGGAGTGCGGCCAAGGCACGGCGGGTTTATGCGGCCTTGCTGCGAATCGGCTGGAGGTTGAAAAAACAGGTCGGGTCACACCGTAAATTGCAACGCAACGGTTGGCCGAACTTCACGTTCTGTTTCCACGATAGCGAAGAGATTGGTCCCGCGGCACTCGCCAAGATCGGCAAAGAGACGGGCCTTCGTCCAGAGCAACTTTGAGAATGGCGTAGCCGTTGATCTATCGAGCAGCCGGTGAAGCTGACAATTCTCGCTGAGATAAGCGAATAGGCGGCGCGGCGGGTAGAATACCCGGTATGCCCCGCACTCTGCTGTCACTGCTTTTCACGGCCTTCGCGCTAACAGCGCAGCCCCACCCTTTGGAATCGCTGCTCACCGCGGCCCGCGAAAATTCGCCGCGATTGAAAGAACTGCTCGCCGCCGGATTGCCCAGCTTGGCGGGCAGGGATGGGGTTGCGGTGTGGGGGCAGGACTTCCTGTTTGCCGTCCAATCGGAGGACGCCGCGACCGTCTCAATCGATCACGGCCCGCCGCTGGCAATGCAGCGCGCGCCGGGTTCGCCGTACTGGTATCTCGTAAAGACCCTCCGCCTCGGAACAACCCACCACTACGCCTACGCGTCCGGCGCAAAGCCATTGGGGAGCTATGACGTCGCGGGATACAACCCGGATTCTTACCCAATGCCCGGTGCCGCCAGCGGCGTGCTCTCGGCCAAAAAGACGTTACAAAGCCGCATTTATCCGGGTATGTCGGCCAACTACTGGGTCTACGCCAACGCGGGCGTGGACCTGCAAATCGGTGCGCCGTTGATGATCTGGCAGGACGGCGAGAGCATCGCCGGCAACGTCGATCTCCTCCGCCTGCGCCTGCAAATTGTGAGCGATAACCTGGTCGCGAAAAAGCTTATCCCGCCCATGGTGCATGTCTTGATTCAGCCCGGCGAAGGCGGCGAAGCGCGAGGCACGCGCATGAGAAGCATTCAGTACGACACGGTCTCTGATCGGTATGGAAAGTATCTGTTGGAGGAGATCCTCCCCGACGTTGAAAAGACCTATAAGGTCCGCAAAGACGCCTACTCCCGCGCCATCGCCGGAGCCTCCTCCGGCGCCATCTGCGCCATGAACGCGGCTTGGTACTTCCCAATACAATTCAGTCGCGTTCTTTCGCACATCGGCAGTTTTTCCGCCATTCAATGGCAGCCGGAGAAGGGGCAGGATGGCGGCTACATCGTCGCCCACCGCGTCCGCCGCGAGGCGCGAAAGAACCTGCGCGTCTGGCTCTCCGACGGTGCCGATGACATCGAGAACCAGGCCGGAAGCTGGCCGCTGAACAACATCCAACTGGCGAACTCGTTAAAGTTGAAAGGCTACGATTTCCACTTCCGTTTCGGCGAAAGCGCCCACGCCATCGCTCAAGGGGCCATGGACCTCCCGGAGTCGCTGGTATGGCTCTGGCGCGGCTATGATCCCGCCAAGACCGAACAGGTTTACGAGATGGAAGCCGAGGAAAAGGCCAAACCCTTATTTCGAGTGAAGATCGCCAACCGCGAGGCTTGGTGAACGCCAAACCCCAATCGGATGAATTTATCGTAAATCTGTGATAAAGTCTCAGTCAAACCTGCGGATCGTGGGTATTGCTTAAACTAAGGGGTCAGCGAATGGTCGTTCAACGAATCGCTCTTGCTTTATTACTCGGCGCTTCTCTGTTTGGTCAGGGTGAGCGCGGAACTTTTAACGGAACAGTCCTTGATGCATCGGGTGCCGCTGTGGCGGGCGCTTCGGTCAAGGTCTTGAACCCGGCCACCGGCGTCGAGATGACCAGTGCCACGACAGAGGCCGGCATCTTTCGCATGCCATCGCTGTCGCCGGGAACCTATCGCATTACGGTTTCCGCGCCGGGCTTCAAAGGCGCCATTCGCGAGAATGTCATCCTCGCCGTCGCGCAAACGATGACCGTCGATTTCCGCTTGGAAGTCGGCAACGTCTCCGACCAGATCACCGTCTCCAGCGAGGCTCCATTACTCGAAACGGGCACCGCCGAAATCGGCAGCTACGTCTCCAAAAAAGAGTTCGACTCCTGGCCCATCGCCGTCGGCGACGGACGCCGCCAGATTCAACAGTTCATCTTCACTTCGCTGCCGGGAACCGTTGGCGGAACATGGCAAGGCTCCATCAACGGCGGCCAGAACTTCTCGCATGAAATCCTGATTGACGGCATTTCCCTTGGGCGCATGGACCTTGCCGGCGGCGCTAACAACGAGTTCAGCCCGTCAGCGGAGTCCATCAGCGAATTCAAACTCCAAACAGGAACCGTCAGCGCTCAGTACTCGGGCGGCCAGACGGCGGTCGCCAACTTCGCCACTAAGTCCGGCACCAACCAACTCCACGGCAGCGCCTATTACTACGGGCAGAACGACGCCCTCCGCGCCAATGGCTTCAGTAGCAACGCCATTAGGCAAAAGCGCCAGCCCTTCAAGCAGCACAACTATGGCTATTCCGTCGGCGGACCCGTCATGATCCCCAAAATCTACGACGGCCGGAACAAGTCCTTCTGGTTCCACAACATGGAAAAGACGGCGCTGAAGAACTACAGCAGCACGTCGTTTACGCAACTGCCAACGACCGACTTCAAGCGGGGAGACTTCTCCCGCATCTTGAGCAGCGCTTTCACCGGCGCCGCCGCTTCCGGTTCCAACGCCGGGGCCGACGCGCTCGGCCGCACCGTGCAGTTCGGCGCGATCTACGATCCCAATACCGCCCGGCAAGTGGGCTCCACCTGGGTGCGAGATATCTTTCCAGGCAACGTCATCCCGCGGAATCGGTTCAGCCCCGTCTCCTCGAAGATCCTGGAACTCGCCCCGATTGATGATCCGCTGTTCGATCAGATGCTGCTGAACACTCCGGCGCTCGCCAGCGGCAGCCCCGAGTTCAACGAGCGCATGCTGACCTTCAAAGGCGACCACAACTTCACTACCAGCCATCGTTTGAGCGGGATGGTCAATCGTAATTTCCGGAAGCGATTTAACTCACCCGGCGGACGTTGGGGTACTCCTCCAGGCACGCCCACCGGAGTCTTCCAGAACCAGAACACGCCGGGCTTAATGGCGCGGCTGGCGTATGACTTCATGATTACGCCGACGCTGATGGGGCGCGCTAACTTCGGCTACAACCGCTTCGGCAACGTGAACGAGAGCGTGTTTGTGGATCAGGACTGGCCGGCGAAGATTGGACTCCAAAATGTTCCCGGTGTCCATTTCCCGGTTCTGACTTTTGCCGGTCTGCCGGCCCAGGGCGGCGGCATCGGCTCCGGCGGCCGCCTCAGCTCAGGCAATCGCGGCGCCGGTTACAACGGCTCCACTATCGGCCAGATTGATATGACCAAAGTCAGCGGCAAGCACAACTTCAAGTTCGGCTTTGAGAACCGGCGCTATTACTACAACACCCGCGCCAAGTCCGGTTCAGGCGATTTCGCGTTCTCGCCCAATCAGACCGCGCAGCCGGGCTTCCTCAATCAGACGGGCCACAGCTTCGCCAGCTTCCTGCTCGGGACCTATAACACCACCAACCGGGGTATCGTCTCCTCGAACTTCGGCCATCGGTGGCGCAGCGCCGGATTCTACTTCCAGGATGACTGGAAGGTGACGCCAAAGTTGACGCTGAACGTTGGTTTGCGGTGGGAAGTCATCGGCGGACTGATCGAAGTGGCGGGCCGCATGTCCGCGATTGATTTCACGGTCCCCAATCCCCTCGCCGGTAACAAGCCGGGGGCGCTGGTCTTCGCCAATGACCGCGACCGGCTGGGCTTCCAGGACACCTATTGGAAGCAGATCTCGCCTAAGTTTGGATTCGCCTATGCCCTGTCCAACAAGCTGGTGATGCGCGGCGGCTACGGGATCAACAACACGCCAACCATTTCGAACGGCTTCGGTTTTGGCGGGACGCTCGGGTTCAACGGCGTCATCAACGTCAACCTCGACACCCGGCAGGTCCCGTTCCCGGAAGCTCCGCTGGGCAATATCTCCGACCGGTATCCGGACTTCGCAGGGACATTGCCGAACAAGAGCCCGACACAGGCCAACCAACTGGGCATCGACTACTACCCGTCGAGCGGCAACCGCATGCCCTACGTCCAGAACTGGAATTTCGGCTTCCAGTATCAACTGCCTGCCAACACCGTCGTGGAGGTCAACTACGTCGGCAACAAGGGTACCCGGCTCATCGCCAAGGGCTTCTCGCAACCGAACAACGTGCCGTTTACCGCGACCCAGCAATACGGCGACATCCTGCCCCGCGCCTGGTCCGCGGCGAGCCCGATCCCGGCGCCCTACGCCGGCTTCTTTGGGACCAATCTCCAGGCCCTGCGGCCCTATGCCCAATTCACCGGCATCAACGACATCTTCCCGAATATCGGGAGTTCGTCGTATAACAGCGCCCAGATCCAAGTGACTCGCCACTTTACCAAAGGCCTGGCGATCCTGGGTGCATACACCTGGTCGAAGGGCATCGGCTTGACCGATAACGCCATCGACTCCGAAGGCGTCGCCGACGTCTTCAACCGGAACCTGGAGCGCAGCATCACCAACTACCACTATCCCCATGTTGCGAAGCTGAGCTGGGTTTATGAACTGCCAATCGGTGCCAATAAGCTGGTGAAGCTGAATGGGCTTGCCGACAAGATCATCGGCGGGTGGCAGATGACGGGTATCCACGGATGGCGCAGCGGGAATCCGCTGTCGATCTTCACCGGCGGCATCAATCTGCCGACCGGCAACGCCGTGCGGCCCGATCTGGTCGGTGGAGTGCCAATCGTTCTGAACGCCGACGCGCCCATGGTCTTCCGCGGCCTCGTTGGCGGGCCCGCCTACCTGAACCGCGCTGCCTTCGCCAATCCCCCGGTCTTCGCCGGCGGACAAAACGTTGTGACGCGATTGGGGACCGTCGGCCCGTATTTGCCTAACATCCGCGACCGGCGCCTGACGACCTTCGACGCCAGCATCCAGAAGGTGTTCAAGTTCGACGAGCAGCGGAGCATCGAGTTGCGCGGCACGTTCCTGAACGCGTTCAACTGGGCCGGGATCGGCGGCCTGAACACCAACATCACCAGCCCCTTCTTCGGCCAGTATACGGGACCCCAACTGGGGCCGCGCAACATTGAACTTGCCCTGCGGTTTACGTTCTAATTAAGGGATGGCAAAACCGGTCCCGCTAACTGTCCCTGGATTGCCGCCTGCGAATCCCACCTATTCGCAGGCGACAGTCCTGGGCGCACTCGTTTTCGTTTCCGGCCAGTTGGGAATTGACCCGATGACCAACCGGCTCGCAGGCGACGACATGGCGTCCCAAACACGCCAGGCTTTGTTGAACATCGAACGGATCCTGCAGGAAGCCGGATCGAGCTTGGACCGCGTGGCGCGGTGCAATCTGTACCTGACCGACTATGGGCGGCTCGCCGAGGCCAATGCCGTCTATGCCGAGTTCTTCTCTGACCACAAGCCGGCCAAGACCGGCGTCGGCGTTTCGGCGTTGTGGGGCGGGGCGCTGATCGAGATCGAAGTGACGGCCGCGCTCTAATGCGCACAGACGGCTGCTTAGGGCCGGAGAGTCCGAATCTTGATGCTCCGGAACCACGCCGCGTCGCCGTGGTTTTGAAGGGCAATCGGACAGAGTTTCCTGGGCTGCTCCGCGAGGGCCTTGTGAATCGGTGACTCCGTCGTCCAACGGGCGGCTGACTTCTCCAGCGTCTTGGGGTCGTTGAGTTCGCCTTCTGCGACCTTCACTCCGTTTAACCAGTGCTCGATGCGGTTGCCCTTCACGACGACCCGCGACAGGTTGTACTCGCCGACTGGCTTGGCGGCGGCCTGGGAGGCCGGAATCATCGAATAGAGCGCTCCGGTCTGGTAGTAGCCGCCGCGGCGGGCGTCGGCGTGGCCGTCGTTGTCGATCATCTGATATTCGAAGCCGACGACGTATTCCTGCGTCGCTTCGCTCCGGGTGGTCTTCCGGGCGCGGACGGCTTCGTTGGCCAGATCTTCGAACTTCTTGTACTCCTTCACGCGGCGCTCGTTGACATAGAAGCGGTCCTGGATGCGATATTTCAGTCCGCTGTTTCCTTTGGCTTCGATCTTCCATTCCCAGCTCAGTTCGAAGTCGCCGTACAGCCCGTTGCTGAAGAGGTCCTCGCGGATCTTTGGCTTCGGTAGCGACTTGAGGGCGCCGTCTTCGATGGCCCAGGAGTCGCCGGGCGCGCTCCAGCCGTTCATGGTTTTGCCGTCGAAGAGGAGCTTCCAGCCGGCGGCTTTCTCCTCCTTGGTCAAGGTATTGGGCGCGTCCGCTGCTGGCAAGGCGGCGGCGGCGAGGGCGATTAGGATCAGTGAGCGCATTCGATTCAAGGTATCAGAACTGACTAACCGCGTACTGCAACTCATACAGGCGCCAATAAATCCCGCGCCGCGCAATCAGTTCGGCGTGGGTCCCGGCTTCCTGCAGTTGCCCCTTATGAAACGCCATAATCCGCGTTGCCGATTGAATGGTTGAAAGCCGATGGGCGATGACGATGGCGGTGCGGCCGGCCAGCAGTTCGCGCTGCGCGTCGCGGATGCGAAGTTCGGTCTCCGTGTCCACGCTCGAGGTCGCCTCGTCGAGGATCAACACGCGCGGCTCATGCACCAGTGCGCGGGCGAAGCTGATGAGCTGTTTCTGGCCGGTGGAGAAGTTGGCGCCGCGCTCGGCGACGGGCTCACTCAGTCCGGCGGGCAGGGAATCGATGAACTCCAATACGTTGACGCGCTGGGCGGCTTTGCGGATCTGCGCTTCGGTGAGGCCGGGCGTGCCGAGAGTAATGTTCGACCGAATGTCACCGGTGAAGAGCCACGGGTCCTGCAAGACGATGCTGAAAAGGCCGCGTAGATCGTCGGGACGGAACTCGCGAATGTCGATGCCGCCGAGGAGAATCCGGCCGCGCTGCACATCATAGAATCGCAACAGCAGATTCGTGAGTGTGGTTTTGCCTGCGCCGGTATGGCCGACGATGGCGACGGTTTCGCCGGGGCGAATGGTGAAGTTGATATCGCGGAGGACCCACTCTTCATCGTTATAGGCGAACCAGACGTTTTCAAACGTGATGGTGTGGTCGGCTGGTATGGGTTGCGGCCGGGCGGGCGCGTGAATGGCGGGTTGGGTGTCGAGCAGTTGGAAGATGCGTTCGGCGGCGGCGGCGGCGGCTTGCAGCACGTTGTACTTTTCGCTCAGGTCCTGAATGGGACGAAAGAAGCGGAGGGCGTATTGGAAGAAGGCGACGACGGTGCCGATGGAAGCCTCGCCGGCGGGGACGGAATATCCGCCGTAAACCAGTAGGCCGGCCAGGGCCAACATGCTGAGGAATTCCACCACCGGATAGAACCAGCCGTAGGCGTGAATGGAGTCTTTATAGGCGTCGGTGTGTTCACGGTTAATGCGGGCGAAATCCTGCCGGCTGCGCTCTTCGCGGTTAAAGAGTTGGACGATGGCGATACCGTTGAGGTGCTCCTGCAGGAACGCGTTGATGCGGGCGACAGCGGTGCGGATGCGGCGGTTGGAACTGGCGGCTTCCGAGCGGAAGCGCATGGTGGCGGCGAAGACGAGGGGCGTGGCCAGAAGGACGATGAGCGTCATGCCGGGGCTGAGTGAGAACAGAATGACGAGGAGCCAGAGAAGCATCAGCAGGTCGCCGAAAATGGCGACGAAGCCGGAGGAAAAAAGCTCATTGAGCATGTCGACATCGCTGGTGACGCGGGTGACGATGCGACCTACGGGAGTGCGGTCGAAGTAGGCGATGTCGAGGCGGTGCAGTTGGGCCATCAGATCGCGGCGGAGATCGAACATGGCCCGCTGGCCGGTGCGGTTCATGAGCAGCGTTTGGCCGAACTCGGTAAGCAGGGTGAGAATGACGAGCGAGAGAAAGGCAATGGACAGCAGCGTGAGGCCGCGATAGGGGTCCGCGGGCAGCGGGAAGGGGAGATCGGCCACCGGAGCGTGGGTGAAATAACGGTCGACGGCGTAGCGGGTGAGCAGCGGGCCGAGGGAATCGAAAAGCCCATGGAGCGCGACCAGGAAAAGCGTAACGGCGACGCTGCCCTTGTAGGGCTTCAGATAAACGGCCAGGCGGCGCAACATGCGGCCGTCGTAGAGTTTGCCAATGGGTTCGTCGGCCTGCACTTTTTCTATTTTAGTGCCTGTGGCTGTTACTCTGAAAGGAGATGGACGGAGTCATAGTTGTTGATAAGCCCAGTTCGTGGACTTCTCACGATGTAGTTGGGAAAATGCGGCGCATCGCCGGCACGCGCCGGGTGGGCCATTTGGGCACGCTGGATCCGCTGGCGACCGGCGTTCTGCCGCTGGTGCTGAACCGGGCGACGCGCCTATCGCAGTTTATGATGAAGGCCGACAAAGTCTATGAGGCCGAAGTGCGGTTCGGGTTCGCGACGAACACCTATGATTCGGAAGGCTACTCGATCACGGAATCCGTCGCGGTGACGCTGGACGCGGGCGCGGTGGATCGGGCGCTGGAAGCGTTTCGCGGTGATTTCATGCAGACGCCGCCGCCGGTGTCGGCCAAGAAAGTCGACGGCGTTCCGGCGTATAAACTCGAGCGGAAGAACAAATCTGTGGAGCTGGCGGCGGTGCCGGTGACCGTGTTTTCGTTGGAACTCACGTTTTGCGAAGGCGCTGTGGCGCGGATGCGGGTGCATTGTTCATCCGGAACTTACGTGCGGGCGATTGCGCATGAATTGGGGCAAAAGCTGGGCTGCGGCGCGCATTTATCGGCGCTGCGGCGCACGCGGGCGGGGGCCTTCACGATAGAGCAGGCGCGGACGCTGGAAGACTTAGCCGAACTGGCGGCGCAGGGCCGGTTTGCAGAAGCGGTGGTGCCGGCCGCAGAGCTGTTGCCGGACTTTCCAGCCGAACGCGTGGACCTGGCGACGGCGACGCTGATCCGCCAGGGCCGCGACTTCCATGTTTCGCCGTTTCGCGTTCGCAGTGGATCCCCGTTCGTTCGTGCGTTGGATTCGGAAGGCGAATTAGTGGCGATTGGCGAGATGCGGCTGCCGAATTTGTACCACCCGATGCTGGTTCTCTAAATGTTGGCGTTGTAAATTTTCGGAACATTCGCAACTTCCAATTCGTAGGAATCGTGGGGCCGAAAAATGATCCGAATTTCGTTGGGCATTTTGCTTGTGATTTTTGGGCCGGCAGCCTCTTCGCACCGCAAGCGCCATCAGGTTCGTCATGACTTGCAGGAAGCCGGGCGGGATGTCCGGGAGGCCCGCCGTGACGCCGGGCGCGACTGGGCGCGCTAACCCCCCTTTTTCTTCTCCACCCAGCCCTCTTTATTCGTCTGCCGGCCGCGCGCGATCGCCAATGCGCCGCCGGGAACCTGTTGGGTAATCACGGACCCGGCGGCGATATAACTGCCCGCTTCCAATGTCACCGGCGCCACTAACGTCGAGTTACTGCCGACAAACACGTCCGCGCCAATCGTGGTCGCGTGTTTCATCTGGCCGTCGTAGTTACAAGTGATGGTCCCGGCGCCGATGTTGGATTTAGCGCCGATGGTGGAATCGCCCAGATAGGCCAAATGATTCGCCTTGGCGCCGTCGCCCATGGCGGTGTTTTTCAACTCCACGAAGTTGCCGATATGGACATGCGCGCCGACGCGATTCTTCAGCCGCAGGCGGGCGAACGGGCCGACGTGGGCGGCTTCGCCGATTTGTGAGTCGTCAATGACACAGTAGGGCTGGATGATAACGCCATCGGAAATGATACTGTCGCTGATCACCGAACCCGCGCCGATACGGGCATTTTGGCCGATCGCCGTGTTGCCCAGGATACGGGTGTTGGGCTCGATGATCGTGTCGGCGCCGATCATCACATCGAGGTCAATCGTCACGGTTTCGGGCCGCTCGATGGTCACCCCATTGAGCATCAATTGGGTCGCCTTGCGGGCGCGGAATACGCGGTCCGCTTCGGCCAGTTCGACCTTGGTATTGATGCCCAGCATTTCGCTCGAATCGGCCATGATCTGCCCATCCACACGATGGCCGTGCGAGCGCAAAATTTCCACCATGTCGGTGAGATAGAACTCGCCCGCCGGATTGTTCGTGGTGATGGCGTCGATATGCCGCCATAGCAACAAGGCGTCGAAACAGTAAATGCCGGAGTTGATTTCGCGGATGGCGCGTTGGGCCTCCGTGGCCGCTTTGTGCTCGATGATGGCTTCCACGCCGCCATCTGCGCCGCGGATGATGCGGCCGTACGCGGCTGGATCGTCGAACACGGCGGTCAGCACCGTGGCGGCCGCCCTGCCGGAGACGTGCTGCATCACCAGCCGCGCCAGCGTGGCTTCCGAAAGCAGCGGCACGTCGCCATACAATACGACCAGGTGGCCATCGGAAGGGGCGGCGGCGCGGGCGCATTGCAGAGCGTGCCCGGTGCCGCGAGGAACTTCCTGCCGCGCCGTGCGGACGCCATACGGCGCCAATACCGCGCCCACGCGTTCCGCCTGATGCCCGACGACGGCGACAACCCGCTCTGGCGGCGCCATCGTCAGCGCCGTTCGCACAACATGTTCGACCAGTGAGAGACCCCCGGCGCGGTGCAGAACTTTCGTAGTCTGCGATTTCATGCGCGTGCCGAAACCGGCCGCTAGAATGACAACCGAAAGAGGGGAGGACATGGGAGCTACTATCTATTCTGCCGCAATCGACCGCGCCATGATCTGACGGCGGCGGCGCCCGAGCCGGGCGAGTTTCACGGCCAGTTCGGCGGTGCGTTCCGGACTGTGGCGGATCTTCGGACCGCTATCGGCAAGGTCAGACTGCAGCACTCTGACGCCCATCGCTTTCAGGCGATCCAGGTCTACTTGCACCGGCCTCGCGGTCTGCGCGGCATAGCGGCGGAGCGCGGCGGCTGGGAGAGGCGACTGATTCACAATCACGTAATCGAGCAGTTTGTTCGCTTTTTTGGAAGGCACGCCGCAATGCTTCAGTATCGCTTCCACGTGATCGGCCGCGGTGAAGTTGATTGTCTCCCCCGGCTGACCCATCAGATTCGTAATGTACGCCCGCACGCCGGAGGCTTTCATAATCTCTCGCGGAATGCTGCGCACGAGTAAGTTGGGAATGACGCTGGTGAACAGCGAACCCGGGCCAAAAGTAATCAAATCGGCGCGCCGAATGGCTTCAATGGTTTCCCGGAACGGCTGCGGCGAACGGGGCAGGATCCGGATCCAGTCGATCGGAGCCCGGCTCTTGCTGATGTTACTTTCCCCTTTGACGATTTGCCCGCCGGCAAGCTCGGCTTCCAGCACGACGTTTTCCGCCGTCGAAGGGATGATGTGTCCGCGCGACGCCAGAATCTCCGATGCCAGCCGAACCGCCTGCGCGAAATCGCCGGTCAGGTCCGTCAGCGCTGTCAGAAACAAGTTGCCGAAGCTGTGGCCTTTCAACCCGTGCCCAACTTTGAAGCGGTAGCGGAACATGCGGCTCAGCAGCGCTTCATCTTCCGATAGCGCGACGATGCAGGCGCGAATGTCGCCGGGCGGAAGGACAAGGAAATCCCGCCGCAAACGGCCCGAACTGCCGCCGTCATCGGTCACTGTAACAATGGCGGTAATCGAGACGGTTGGCCGGTCCGGCACCGCCCAGGCTTTCAGGCCGCTGAGAAGCGTTGACAGCCCATTGCCGCCGCCGATGGAGACGATGCGCAGAGGACCGCGCAGGGAGTCCGCGCCGGGTGTTTGAGAATCGGGCTTAGAAGACAATTTCGCGAATGGGCTGTTGGCGCAGCAGTTCGTGGAAGTCCGGGTCGGTTCGTGCCGTCGAGCGGTTCGACGGCTGGATCTCAATGGCTTGCGCTAAATATCCGGCGGCCGCCTGCATGTCGCCTTGCAGCCCCTTCACCAGCGCCAGGGAATAGAGCACATGATCGGCGCGCGGGGCCAATTGCAGCGCGCGCAGCAGATATTTCTCCGCCCCGGTGA
>CAMDKT010000087.1 GCA_945900935.1 Candidatus Sulfopaludibacter sp. SbA3
CGACGGCGCGGCGGTGGGCGCGGCCAGCTATCGCGACTTTCTGATCTACGCGCGCGCCGTTGAAAATCTGGAGGGCGGCGTGATGCTCTCGTTCGGCTCCGCGATCATGGCGCCGGAGGTCTATTTGAAAGCGTTGGCGATGGCGCGCAACGTGGCGCATCAGGAAGGCCGCGTGGTGCGCAGTTTCGCCACCGGCGTATTCGACATGGTGCCCATCGGCGGCGACATCCATCACGAACTGCCGAAAAGCGATCCGGGCTATTATTTCCGGCCGCACAAAACGATACTGGTTCGCACGGTGGCCGATGGCGGTGAGAGCTTTTATTTCTGTGGGGATCATCGCGCGACGGTCCCCGCTCTGTGGGGCCTGACGAGATGACGACTGCGGAATTGCTCAACAAAATCGCGGGGCTGCGCGTGCTTGTTGTGGGCGATATTTGCCTGGACCGGTGGTGTTGGTACGACCCGGCGCTGGCGTTGCCTTCGGCTGAGACGGGCATCCCTAGAATTGGCGTGGCGCGCACCGAGGTCACTCCGGGAGCGGGCGGCACGGTAGCCAACAACGTGGCCGCGTTTGGCGCGAATGTGGCGGTGCTTGGTGTCACCGGCGCTGACGGGTATGCATGGGAACTGCGTCAGGCGCTGGCCGCGCGAGGCATTGACGGGTCATTGCTGCTGGAAGTGCCCGCGTTGCAGACCTTCACCTACACCAAGCTCATCAACGCGGAAACAGGGGCGGAGGATTTGCCCCGCGTTGATTTCGTCGTCACGCGAGCGTTGACGGAAGATGTGGAAATGCTGCTGGTGCGGCGGTTGCTGGACAATGCGGAACGATTTGACGTGATCCTGGTCAGCGATCAGGCGGAAACCACGGCGGGCGGTGTTGTTACGCCAACAGTGCGCGGCGCGATCAAGTCAACGGCGGCGGCGAACCCGGAAAAAGTCGTGTGGGTGGATTCCCGGACACGCGCCGAGCATTTTCAAGGCGTTATCGTGAAACCGAATTTGAAGGAAGCGACGGAAGCGTCGATGCGGGCCCTGGGCCGCGTGGACTTTCCAGCCCTCCGCGCACACTGCGCGGCGCCGCTGCTCATTGTCACTCACGGCGGCGAAGGTGTGCGTATTTACGATCCCGAGGGCGAACGCTGGGTGAAGGCCGAGGGCATTCCGAACCCTGTCGATATCTGCGGCGCGGGCGATAGTTTCAGCGCGGGCGCGGCATGCGCATACGCCGTCACGCGGGACGCTGTGGCGGCGGCGGAGTTCGGCAATCGCGTCGCCTCGATCACCATCATGAAGAAGGGCACCGGCATAGCCACGCCAGCCGAGTTGTTATGAACACGCTGGCGATCGACATCGGCGGGACCAAGTTCACTGTCGCCGT
The DNA here is from genome assembly GCA_945900935.1 of Candidatus Sulfopaludibacter sp. SbA3. Lineage (GTDB taxonomy): Bacteria > Acidobacteriota > Terriglobia > Bryobacterales > Bryobacteraceae. Next base: position 1,385 of record CAMDKT010000087.1, read on the forward strand.
TTTCAACGATACGGGCGCAATGATCCGCCGCGAGTCCCGTGTCACCGACCGCGAGGGCGGCAAGGACTGGATGCTCAACCGGATTGCGGCAGTGACGCGGGAGTGGGCAATGCCGCTGCATCGATGCGCGATCGGCTTCGGTGGCCCGGTGGCCTTTGAAAAGCAAGTGGTGGCATTGTCGACCCACGTTGGCGGCTGGGCGAATTTTGATCTATGCGGCTGGGTGCGCCGCGAGTTGGGGATTGACGCGGTTGTGCTGGACAACGACGCGAACGTTGGCGCGTTGGGCGAGGGCATTCATGGCGCGGGCCGCGGCTTCCGTCCGCTGTTCTACATGACGCTGTCAACCGGAATCGGCGGCGGAATCCTGACAGAAAACGGCGTCTATCGCGGCGCTGATTCCTACGCCGGGGAACTGGGCCATCTCACCATTCGTCCCGGCGGCCCGGACTGCCTTTGCGGCTCGCAGGGCTGCTTTGAACGCATGTGCTGCGGGCTGTGGCTGGAGCGCGATTATGGCAAGGCCGCCAAAGAATTGCTTGAGGACCCGGCGTTCGTTGAGAGCTACGTGGTCAATCTGGCGTTGGGATTGAAAGCCTGCGTGATGCTGTTGAACCCGGCGCGCATCGTCATCGGCGGCGGCATCGGCAAGGCTGGCGACAAGCTGTTTGTCCCCCTGCGAAAGGAACTGAGACGGCAAGTAACAACGTGGAGCCGGGCGCGCCTGGACATCGTGCCGGCCGCTCTTGGGGACGACTCTGTTTTGTACGGCGCGCTGGAACTGGCGCGGCTAAGCCGCGTGTAATTGCCCGTCGCGCATGTGCACCACGCGGTCCGCATACGCCGCCGCGTCCGGGTTGTGCGTGATCATCAGGATGGTCTGCCCGAGCCGTTTATTCAAATCGCGCAATAGGCCCAAAACGGCCGTCGAGTTCTCGGTGTCCAGATTTCCCGTCGGCTCGTCGGCAAGCAGAATCGCCGGATGATTGACAATCGATCGCGCAATCGCCACGCGCTGCTGTTCGCCGCCGCTCAACTGGCGCGGCTTGCGGTCCATTTTGTCGGTGATGCCAAGCGCGTCCAATACCTCAAGAAACTGCTTGTCGAGCGGGCCCTTCACATGGGCGATGTCGCGCGCGATTTTAATGTTGTCGCCCACCGTGAGCGTTGGCAGCAAATTGTATTTCTGGAACACGAAACCGACAGACGTTTTGCGCAGCCGCGTGCGGTCACTGTCGCTCATCTTCATCAGATCCTGGCCGTCGATCATCACTGTGCCCGCGGTGGGAGGCGTGAGTCCGCCCAGAATGTGGAACAGCGTTGACTTACCCGAGCCCGACGGCCCAACCACCGCCAGAAACTCGCCGCGTTCGACGGCCAAATCCACGCCCCGCAGCGCGTGGACATCCACTTCGCCGGAGCGAAACGTCTTTCGCAAATCGCGAATGCCGATGATTGGCTTAGTCATAAGACAACGACTCCAATGCGTCCTGCCGCGAGGCCTTGATTGCGGGATAAAATACTCCCAGCAGCGCGCCGCCCAGCGTGATTCCGCTCGCTATCGGCCACCACTCATAGACAATCGCCTGTGTCATCGACGCGGGGATAAATGTCGCAATCATCCACTGCGTCACATAGCTCATTCCGATTCCAAAGGCGCTGCCGATCACCGCCAAAAGTATCGTTTCCCGAAGCAGTATGCCGAGCACGTAACCCTGTCCGGCGCCCAGCGCCTTCAGAATGCCAATTTCCCGCGTGCGCTCCAAAATGGCGGTATACATCGCCAAAAATACCACCAAAAAGCCAAACAACACGCTCAGCGAAATCACCACGCCAATAAACGTCTTCAGCTCTGGAACGCTATTGACGGAGAACTGCGAAGCCAGTTCATCCATGGAATAGATCGGGTAGTCCGGCAACGTCTTCTTCAAATGCGTAATCACTTCCGCGGACTTCGACAGATCGTCGAGTTTCACGTAGATCACTGAGACCTTCCCCGTCGTCGCGGTCACGTCCTGCAATATTTTCTTCGGCAACATCATTCGCGTCAACTTGCCGCCGCGGAAGATGCCCGATACGATCCAATCCCGGTTCAAAATCTTGACCGTCGAGCCGGCCTTCAACTTCTTTTCCTTGGCGAAATACTCGTCAATAATCGCTTCCTGAGCGTCCTTGAACGGGCGGCCCGAAAGGAATGTGAAGCCGCCGCTCATCTTCGTCAGTTCTTCGAAATCAACGCCGTGGACCGTGCTCACCCCGCCCAGCGGGTATATGACGACGCCCGTGGATTGCGCGACGTGCGGCTGTTCCAAGACCCATGCCACCAGCTTCTCGTTAATGTTCGGCGGGGCAATGCCTATCACCGACGATCCCGATGGCCGAATGATTATGTCCGCGCCGACTCCCCGCGTCCGCGCTTCCTGCTCGCGCAACATGCCTTCGCCGACACCGACCAATGTCAGCATCATCGTGACACCCAGCCCGATCGCCAGCGAACTCAGCAGCGTCCTCACCGGCCGATGCTTTAGATTCTCCCAAACCAACTTATAGACCAAGTATTCATTATATCCCCCCGCGTCTGCTACCCTGAAACTTCCTCTTGCATCATGTCGTTCCAGATTCGTCCGCAACAAGAATTCCTAGTACAGCCAGCCCTTCCCGCCGCCCTGTCGCGCCTTTCCGAACTTGCTCATAACCTATTGTGGGTTTGGGACCGCGACCTGCGCAGCATGTTCCGCCGCCTTGACGCCGCCGAATGGCGCACTTCCTCGCACAACCCGGTGCGCATGTTGGGTCAAGTCTCCCAATCCACCCTCGAAAAAGCCGCGGCCGACCCGCGTTTCGTCGCCATGTACAACAAGGCTTGCGACAAACTCGATGCCTACATGGCGGCCACGCCCGTTGACGACGGCAAGCTGATCGCCTATTTCTCCATGGAATACGGCCTTTCCGAATGCCTACCCATCTATTCCGGCGGCCTGGGCGTTCTCTCCGGCGACCACTTGAAGGCCGCCTCGGATCTCGCCTTGCCCCTGGTCGGCGTGGGACTCCTGTATCAAAAAGGGTATTTTCGCCAGTCGCTGAACCCCGACGGCTGGCAGATTGAAAAGTCCCCGGAAAACGATTTTTATACTCTGCCCCTGACTCCGGTCTTGAACGAAGACGGCTCGGAATTGACCGTGGATGTGCCCATGCCCGGCGGCGGCATCTTTGCCAAGGTTTGGAAAATTCAGGTCGGCCGCGTTCGCCTGTTCCTGCTGGATACGAACATTCCGCAAAACACAAACCAGGAAATGCGGGACATCACCGATTCCCTTTACGGCGGTGATTCCCACACGCGCATCCGGCAGGAGATCGTCCTCGGCATCGGCGGCCTCCGCGCGCTCCGCGCTCTCGGGATCCTGCCCACCGTCTTCCACATGAACGAAGGCCACTCGGCCTTCCTCGCGGTCGAGCGCATCCGAACGCTCATGGACCTCCACGGCTTGAATTTCGACGAAGCCATAGAGACTTGCCGCGCCAACAACGTCTTCACCACCCACACGCCCGTACCCGCCGGCATCGATCACTTTGACACCGGCCTCATGCACTACTACTTTCGCGAGTATTGCGAAAACACCGGTTTTTTCATGGACCAACTCCTTTCGCTTGGACGCCGGAATCCAAGCGATCAGGGCGAGGCGTTCTCCATGGCCATCCTTGCCATCAAGACCAGTTGCTGGCGCAACGCCGTCAGCAGACTGCACGGCGCCGTCTCCCGCGATATGTGGCAGGATCTCTGGCCCAACGTACCTGCGTGGGAAGTGCCCATCACCCATGTCACTAACGGCGTCCATCTCCGCTCCTGGGTCAACGGCGACCTGGTCCAGCTTTACGACAGCTATCTGCAGCCCGACTGGCGGGAAAAGGCCACCGACCCGGAGACGTGGAAACTGGTCGACGACATTCCCGATCGCGAGATTTGGGAAGCGCACAAGAAGCGAAAGCGCCAGTTGATTGTCTTCGTGCGCCATCGGCTGGTGCATGCCGCGCAGCAGCGAAAAACGTCGCCGTCCGAAGCGCGGCGATTGTCCGAAGCGCTGGATCCGGCGGCGTTCACCATCGGCTTCGCCCGCCGCTTCGCAACCTATAAACGCGCCACGCTGTTTCTCCGCGATCTGCCGCGATTGAAACGGCTTCTCACCAATCACCGCATGCCCGTGCAGATCCTCATCGCCGGCAAAGCGCACCCCAAGGACATCCCAGGAAAATCGCTCATTCGCGAAATCTTCCAGCTCTCTCGCGACCCCGAGCTAGCCAATCGCCTCATTTTCGTTGAGGATTACTCCATCGCCGTCGCCCGCGAACTCGTTCACGGTGTCGACGTTTGGCTCAACAATCCGCAACGCGGCGAAGAAGCCTGCGGCACCTCCGGCATGAAGGCTGGTATCAACGGCGTCCTGAATCTATCCATCCTCGACGGCTGGTTCGACGAATCCGACGACGTCTCCGGCGGCTGGACCATCGGTGATCGCGAATCGTACTCCGAAGATCAGGACGAGATCCACGCCTCTTCCATTCTTTCGCTCCTCGAAAATGAAATCGTTCCGCTCTATTACGCCGCCCGCGCCGACGAAGTGCCCGAGGAGTGGGTGCGGCGTATGAAGCAGTCCATTAAAGCGCTGACGCCGCAGTATGATGCCCGCCGCATGTTGGACGACTACTCGCGCCTGCTTTACAACCCCGCGCACGCCTACCGCGAGGAGACCCGCGCCGGCGACTTTGCCCGCAGCCGCGACCGCGCCGCGTGGGACAAGCACGTCCAGGCCGCCTGGCCGTCCGTGCGCTTCGTTGACATAAGCGCGCCGCCGCACGGAACGTTACTCTCCGGCCATCCCATGCCCATGCGTGTACTCGTCGATCTCGCCAACCTCGCTCCAGGCGATGTGCGCGTCGAAGCCGTCGTCGGCCGTATCGATTCCAACGGCGCTCTCGGAGATGCCGAAATCGTCTCGCTCGCGCCGCTGGAGCAGAGTGGCACCGCCTGGGCTTTTGGTTGCAACTACGCGCCCACCCACACCGGCCGGCTCGGTTGCGCTTTCCGCATTTCGAGCAATCATTTCGATCAACCACTTACCCGTCCCACCAACGCGCTGCTGAAGTGGAGCTAGCCAGCCGTCGCGTCTTTGATAAACTGCGGCTGCGTGCCATTTTTCTTCTTATTCGCAGCCGCCCTCGCCGCGGAACTCCCGCCCGATGCCCGCGTGTTCATTGACGATGAGAGCAAACTCAAACAGCTCGAAGCCATCGACGCCTGGCACATGAAGCTGTTGGCCGAGCTGTTCGGCAAACTAAATGGCGTCCAAGAGGGCGGCGAATCGCTGCCTGATCGCTCCATGGGCACGCCGAACAACATGCCCGTCCTCCTCGCTGGCGGCGGTTTCAAACACGGCCAGCACTTGGCGTTCGATAAATTCGCCAGCGCGACCGGCGCCATGCGCGGCATGGAAATGACATGACCGCCGCCGGTTTTCGTAAACTCGCGCTGCAGCTTCCGGAAGCGACGGAAGGGGAACATTTCGGCGTCGCCGATTTCCGCGTCGTCAATAAGATCTTCGCCACACTTGCCTACGAAAAGCAAGGTTGTGGCGTACTCATGTTGACCCCGGAACAGCAGGAAGGCGTAGTCGCCGACGCCCCCGAAATCTTCTCGCCGGTCCCCAACGCCTGGGGCCGCAAAGGCGCGACTGTCGTTAAACTCTCCGCCGTCAACACCGACATTTTGAAAGCCGCACTTCGCACCGCGTGGCTCCGCCGCGCGCCGAAAAAACTCCACACATGAAACCCTTCCTCTTTTTGCTCGCCGTGACCGCCTTCGCCCAGCGCGTCCCCTGGACCACCTCGCGACTCATCGGCTCCCCTGACCCCACTCCCCCATACCGCCTCACCCGCGCCTTCCCCCAAGTCACCTTCAAAGAGCCCGTTTTCATTGCCCAGGACCCGCTCTCTGATCGCCTCTTCGTCGCCGAATACGGTGGGCGTATCCTGAGCTTTCTTCCGAACGATCCAAGCGGCAAGAAGGACCTCTTCCTCGAACTCGGCCGCGGCATTTCCGCCTTCTCCTTCCATCCCAAATACAGCGAAAACGGGTACGTCTTCGTCTTCAGCCACGCTGACCTGAAAGCCGGCGCCCGCAAAGGCCAGATGAGCCAGATTTACCGCTTCAAACTCGACCCCGCCGGCAACCCGCCGCGTCTCGATCCGGCCTCGCAAACCCTAATTATCGATTGGCCTTCCGGCGGCCACAACGGCGGCGAAGCCATCATCGGCCCCGACGGCTATCTCTACGTCTCTACCGGTGATGGCACCAGCGGCTCCGACGTCAACAACTCCGGCCAAAATCTCACCGATCTCCACGCCGTCATGATGCGCCTCGATGTTGACCGTCCCGATCCCGGCCGCAACTACGGCATTCCCAAGGACAACCCCTTCATCAACACGCCCAACGCGCGCCCCGAAATCTGGGCCTATGGCTATCGCAACCCCTGGCGCTTCAGCTTCGATCCGGTCACCGGCCAGCCCTGGGTCGGCGACGTCGGCCAGGACATTTGGGAGATGATCGAAATCTCGAGCAAAGGCAGCAATCACGGCTGGAGTGTCCGCGAAGGCTCGCACCCTTTTCACCCCAATGCCGCCAAAGGCCCAACGCCTTTCACTAACCCCATCGTCGAGCACCACCACACCGAATGCCGCTCCATCACCGGCGGCTACGTTTATCAAGGCAACAAGTTCCCGGAGCTGAAAGGCGTCTACATTTACGGCGATTACGAATACGGCAAAATGTGGGGTCTGCGCTATGACAACAAGAAAAAGAAGGTGACCTGGCACAAGGAATTTCTCGATAGCAACGTGAAGATATCCAGCTTCGGCGTCGGACGCGACGGCTCTTTCTACGCCCTGGATTACGGCACCGGCGAGATCTTCCAACTCGAGCGCCGCCCGCCCGACGCTCCGCGCCCCGCCTTCCCCCGCAAGCTCAGCCAGACCGGCCTTTTTGAAAAGGTGAAAAGCCATCAGATCGCCGCCGGCGTCATTCCATACGACATCAATGCTCCCTTCTGGTCCGACGGCGCGCACAAAGAGCGCTTCATCGCCATGCCGCCGAAAACGCAAATTACATTCGACGAGAAACCCGATCAGGCCTGGCAATTCGACGACGGCGCTGTCACCGTCAAATCGTTCTCGCTCGACATGGAGGAGGGCAACGCCGCCACGCGCAAATACATCGAAACCCGCGTCGTCGTGAAGCAGGAGAACCATTGGGTCGGCTATTCGTATGTGTGGAATGACGACCAGTCCGACGCGACGCTTGTCGCCGCCAATGGCCTCGACAAAACTTTTCGTATTAAGGAAGCCACCGGCGCCACACGCAAGCAATCCTGGCACTACCCCAGCCGCAACGAATGCATGTTCTGCCACTCCCGCGCCGCCGGCTTCGTCCTCGGCCTCAACACCGGCCAAATGAACCGTGCCGATCAGCTCCAGAAGCTCTCCGCCAGCGGCCTCTTCAATAAACCTCTGCCAACGACAAAACTCCCCGCCTATCCCGATCCCTTCGACCCAAAAGCCGATATCAACGAACGCGCCAAAACCTATCTCCAAGTCAACTGTGCCATGTGCCACGTCGACGACGGCGGCGGCAATTCGCCCATGATTCTTGGATACCGTACGCCGCTGGCGAAGGCGAAACTAGTCGGCGTCGAACCAACTCACGAAACGCTTGGGCTGGCCGATGCGAAGCTCGTCAATCCCGGCGTCCCGGCAAGCTCCGTTCTCCTGCGGCGCATCACAAAGCGCGGCGAATACCAGATGCCGCCAACCAGCACCAATCGCGTCGACACCGCCGGCGCGAAATTGATCGAGGACTGGATTCTTCAACTCCCTAAAAATGCAAATTGACCGTATCACCCTCACCCACGTCCGCATTCCGCTTAACGAGCCGTTTCGCATCTCTAACGGCGAGGTGGCGGAGAAGGACGGCATCGTCTGTGCCGTCGAATCCGATGGCCTCACGGGTCATGGCGAATCGTCCCCCATGGCCGGCAGCTTTTATTCAACCGATACGCCGGAGTCCTGCTGGAAGCAGTTGGTCACCCAACTCGGCCCCGCAATTCTCGGGCGCGAATTCGAAAACCTCGACGACGCCTCACAATGGATCGATCAGCAACCGGGAAGCAACTTTGCCAAAGTGGGCATCGAAACCGCGCTTTGGGACATCGAGGCCCAACGCCAAGGGAAGCCCCTCCATCGCCTTCTGGGAGCGGAACGCGACCACGCCGAATCCGGCCTCGCCGTCGGTCTCTACGACACGCAAGAGCAACTCCTGAACACCATCGCCAAATACCTCCCCGATGGCTACAAGCGCGTCAAAATCAAGATCTGCCCCGGTCACGATATCGAGCTGATAAAAGCCGTTCGCGCCCGCTTCGGCGACATTCCGCTGATGACTGACGCCAACGCTTCCTACACGTTGGCCGATCTAAACGTCTATCAAAAGCTGGATGAATATGGGCTGAAAATGTACGAGCAGCCGTTAAAAGGCGAAGCGCTCGAAGACTCCGCAATTCTCCAACGAGCCATCAAAACACCCATCTGCCTGGATGAAAGTCTGGAGACTTTTCAAGACCTCGAACGCGCCGCCGAACTGCAATCGTTCAAAATCGCCAACATCAAAATCCAGCGCGTCGGCGGATTCCGCAACGCATTGAAGCTCTACCATCGTTGCCGCGAACTAGGCCTGTCGATCTGGGTCGGCACCATGCCCGAACTAGGCATCGGCCAAGCCCAAGGCGCGGCGCTTTCGGCCCTCGACGGCTGCGACTATCCCACCGACGTCGAAGCCAGCCGCCGCTGGTTTCAGGACGATATCATTGACCCGTTCCTTGCAGTAAAGAACGGCCTCATCAAACTTCCCGAAACCCCCGGCCTCGGCTACAAAATCAACGAAGACAAACTCCGGAAATACCAAATAGCCCGTCAGGAAATCAAATCATGAAAAACCGCTGGTCCAGTCTCGAACAGGGCGACACCCTCATGGGCTCCTTCATCTCCACCGGCTACCCCGTCAACACGGAGCTGATGGGCATCGCCGGCTTCGACTTCTTAATCATCGATCTCGAACACGGAATGGGCTCCGAGCGGGACATCCTCCACCAGCTCTACGCGCTGCAAAACACGAAGGCCATCCCCGTCGTCCGCGTCGAGTCCCACGAAAAGCAACGCGTCCACCGCCTGCTCGATTTGGGCGCGCAGGGCATCATGTTCCCCCGAGTTAACAATGCCGACGAGGCCCGTGCCTGCGTCGCCGCCATGCGTTATCCGCCTGACGGCGTCCGCGGCGTCGCCACCATCGTCCGCGCCGCCGGCTACGGCACGCACTATAACGATTACCGCGTCGAATCCAAAACCACGCTCCTGCCCATCATCCAAATTGAAAGCGCTGAGGCCGTGAAGAACGTCGAAGAAATCGCCGCCGTCGATGGCATCGGCGTCCTCTTCGTCGGCCCTATGGATCTCTCGACAAGCCTCGGCATCTTCCGTCAATACGATCATCCGCTCTTCATCGACGCCCTCAACAAAACCTTGGAGGCCGCGAGAAAGCACAACCGTGCCGCCGGCATCCTGCTGCCAGGTATCGAAACCACTCGTCATTACCGCGATATGGGCTTTCGCTTCATCACCGCCGGCACCGATGTGCTGCTGCTGAAAACCGCCGCCGCTCAGCTCGCGCAGGATTTGCGGGATGCCTGAGTTCTGAAGCCCATGCCGGAGCAAATCCCCAGTACACAAACCTATGCGGCGCTCCTTGCCAGCATCAAGGAACGCATCCGGAGCGCCCAGATTCGGGCCGCTCTTTCGGTCAATCGTGAACTGGTGCTTCTCTACTGGGGCATTGGCGCCGAGATCAACCGCAGGCAGAAGCAGGAAGGGTGGGGGACGAAAGTTATCGAGAATCTGGCCGGTGATCTTAGACGGAGCTTCCCGGATATGCAGGGGTTCTCTCCCCGTAACCTGAAGTATATGAGGGCCTTCGCTGAAGCGTGGCCCGAGGAATCAATTGTGCAGCAGGCTGCTGCACAATTGCCGTGGTTCCACAGTGCCGGCGGCACTGATGTGCTGCTGCTGAAAACCGCCGCCGCTCAGCTCGCGCAGGATTTGCGGGAGGCCTGAGATCTGAAGCCCATGCCGGAACAAATCCCCAGCACACAAACCTATGCGGCGCTCCTTGCCAGCATCAAGGAACGCATCCGGAGCGCCCAGATTCGGGCTGCTGTGGCTGTCAACCAGGAGCTTGTCGTCCTCTATTGGACCATTGGAAAAGAAATTCTGACCCGGCAACGCACGGAAGGTTGGGGCACGAAAGTCATCGACCAACTCGCGAAAGATCTTCGCCAAATATTTCCGGAAATGCAGGGCTTGTCTCCCCGGAACCTGAAATACATGAGAGCCCTGGCCGAAGCGTGGCCAGACGAAGCAATTGTGCAAGCGCCCCTTGCACAATTGACCTGGTACCACAACCTCACGCTTCTGGAAAAAGTGAAGTCCTCAGAGGAGCGCCTGTGGTACGCCAAGGCTGCTATCCAAAACGGCTGGAGCCGCAACGTCCTCGTCATGCAAATTGAAGGCGGCTTGCACCGCCGCCAGGGGAAAGCGATCACAAACTTTCAAACGACGCTTCCCAAGCCGCAGTCGGACCTCGCGCAACAACTCCTCAAAGATCCCTACAACTTCGATTTCCTCACCCTCGCAACCGCAGCCCATGAGCGCGACCTCGAACGAGGCCTTCTCGTTCACATCCGCCAGTTCCTGGTCGAACTCGGCGTCGGCTTCGCCTTCGTCGGAAGCCAGGTGCCGCTCGAGGTGGGCGGGGAGGATTTCTTTATCGACCTGCTCTTCTACCATCTGAAGCTCAGAGCCTTCGTGGTGATTGATTTGAAGACGACGCCATTCAAACCGGAGTACTCCGGCAAGATGAATTTCTATCTCGCCGCCGTCGATGATCTAATGCGCTATCCCGGCGACCAACCCAGCATCGGCCTGATCCTCTGCAAAACGAAGAACCGCATCATTGCCGAATACGCTCTCAGGAACATGTCGGCGCCGATGGGAATTTCGGAGTTCACGCATCTCGAACATCTCCCTGAGCAGCTTAAAGGAACGTTGCCCACCATTCAGGAAATTGAGGCGGAACTTGGGCCGGACCGGCCGGTTGAGTGAAAGCTAAAAATCGCCCCTACCCAACCCGCCCAGCCACCGCCGGCCGCCTGACCACCACCACATAAGCAAAAATCCCCAGCACAAGCCAAAACCCCGTTGCCTTAATCGGCGCGTCGAAACTTCCCGTCTGCTGCACCAGCCAACCCGTCAGCCACGGCGCCACAATCCCAGCCAGATTCGCCGCCGTATTCTGTATCGCCACCGGCACCGCCCCTGGCATCAGCGTCTGCGTCAGCGCCCAGTAATTCGCCGTTGCCAATCCCAGCCCGCATAGCGACGCCACCGTCAATCCCACCATCAATTCCTTCGAATCCGTAAACACGCTCAACGTCTGCATCGCCGCCAGCACGAAACCCGCCACCGTAAACGAGCGCCGCACAAAAATCGGCTCCATCCCGCGCGCAATCAGCTTGTCTGCAGCCCATCCTCCGAGCGCCGCCACCACCGCCATCCCCCCAAACGAAACGCCGCCAAACCAGTTCGAATCCTTGATCGACATCCCATGCGTTTTCTGAAAATACTGCGGCATCCAAGTCATGCAGTAATAGACAAAATACATGTAGCAGTACGTGCCCAGAATGATGCCCCACATCACCCGGCTCTTCAACGCCGCCCCCAGTTTAATGCTCTCCGCCACCGTCCCCGCCGTCGATGGCAGCGCCGCCGGATCATCCCGCCGGACCCAGGCCAGCCACGGCCCCAGCCACAACAAACTCCCCAGCCCCAGAATCATAAACATCGCCGGCCAGCCCTGCGTCGCCACCAGATATCCCGCCAGCGGCAGCCCCACCGCCGGACCGATTTTCGTCCCCGTCATATACACGCCAACCGCGAATCCTCGCTCCTTCTCCACGAAGTGCGCGCGAATGTAGCGCAGCGAGGAAGACGTCACC
>CAMDKT010000088.1 GCA_945900935.1 Candidatus Sulfopaludibacter sp. SbA3
ATCACCGGCCGAACATCGCGGCGGTGGAAGAGTTTCTGGTACATGGATTGAAGTACGTCTTTCCGTCTGAACGCGGCGAACTGACTCGCGGAGTTCCAACGTCGTACGCGGCGGAACCGTTGCGCAGCCTGATCGCGCCGGGGACCGAACCTATGCCGGTGTGGCCCAGCGCCGATGGGGACGTGCGTGGTGTTTCATTTGCCCCCTTGTATAAGACGGCGCCAATTGCCGCGTTGCGCGACCCCTGTTTTTATGCATACCTGGCATTGGCCGATGCTTTGCGGGATGGCCGCGCACGCGAGCGAAAGCTCGCCGAAGCGGCGCTGCATAAACGGCTTCGAGCGGCCAATGCATGATCTGAACAGGCAGCAGTTGATTGACGCGGCGCGACTATTACGACCCTTGCTGGACGATCTTGTGTTTGTTGGAGGAGCCGTCACGGGACTACTGATCACTGATCCCGCGGCCGGCGACCCTCGCGCCACGATCGATATAGACGCTATCGCGGAGATCGCGTCTTATGCGGAGTATGCGCAATTCGGGGATCGGTTGCGTGCGTTGGGATTCACGGAAGACACGTCCGAGGACGCGCCGGTGTGCCGCTGGGCGCGGCAGTCGGTGATACTCGATGTGATGCCGCTTGCTGAGGAGATATTAGGGTTCTCGAACCGGTGGTATCGCGCGGCAATGACCGCCGCCGAGACCCACCGCATTGCGGCGGATCTCGACGTCCTGGTCGTATCCGCCCCCTATTTTATCGCGACGAAATTGGATGCGTTTCGGGGACGGGGACAAGGGGACTTCGTCGCGAGCAAAGATTTGGAGGACATCGTTTCCGTACTCGACGGGCGACCCTCTCTGATTGCTGAAGTCGAAGTGGCGTCCGCGGAATTACGCAGGTTCATACGCGCGGAGATCGGCACGTTCCTGGCGAGACCGCATTTTGAAGATGCTCTTGCCGGATACCTGCTTCCAGATGCGGCGAGTCAAGCGCGTACGCGCCTTGTGATGGATCGGCTTCATCGACTCGCATCGATTTGACGAACGGCCTGCCGGAGGTTACGCTTGCCGGCCGGGCCCAGCGAACTGGCGGCGGGCGATCCCGCATTTGCCCACCGTAGCGGAAATGACGCGGACGCACTGATCAAAAGAGATCAGGAACGTCTCGGGCACCGTGAACGACTCTGACGATTGCAAGGGGTTCAGCGCGCGGATCATAAATGATCAAGTAGTATCCGACCGGCCAGAAGAGGACAGGCTGATCGGATTCTCCGCAAGGAGCTTGCAGGCATCGAAGAGTTTAGGCGAACCTTGCCGGCCGCCTTGATGCTCTCTTCCGCAACGTAGGCCCAGATGTCGCGGATGTCACCAGCCTCCTCCGGTGAAAGCTTGAACGGCTTCATGCTGACCGAGGGATGCTCTCAAGGGCGGCTTCTTCGCGCTCCAACCGGCCGAAGAATTCTTCGCCGTCGACACCTTAGCCTCGCTGGAGCGAATCGAGACCTTGGGCAATTTTCTTGCGAAGATCCTGCTTTCGGCGATCAATCAGTTGGTCGCGGTCAGCCAGCAGTCGCAACGCATCCCGAACGACTTCGCCGGCGGAATTGTAGCGGCCGCTATCGACTCTGTTCTGGACGAGTTGCTCGAATTCTTGTGTGAGGTGTACGTTCATTGCGCGGCTGCGGTGACTCAGCCCTGAGAATAGCCAATCTATCCGATAGTGTCAATGATGATAGGACAGGACTTCGAGTTGCCAGTGCCTGTGACCAGGTTGCGGGCGAATTCGAAGGCGGCGGGGGCGGGGGCGGTTTTGCCGGGGATCAACGATGGATTTGGAGGGCGCGCGCCCTCCCCTACCCCCACAACTCATCAATAGGCGCGTAGAGCCCATCGGAAGCATCCGGCACATACTCAAACGTGCGCCCATACGGCGTCGGCAACTGCTTCGTCCAATCGATCCCCATCGCCGAATACACCGTTGCCATTACATCTTCCGGCCGGATATAACGGTCATACTTCCAACCGAAAGCCGTGGTATCGGACCCAGCCGCATTCGTCGCCCCGATAATTTTACCGCCGCGAACCCCCGCCCCGGCGAAGGCCGAAAAATGCTGCAAATAATGATCCCGCCCGCCCGATCCGGACACCGCGCCCGTCGTCCTTCCGAACTCGCCCACCATCACAATGAGCGTCTCCTTCAACAACCCCGTCGCCTCCAGATCGGCGAGCAACGTGCTCATGCCGCCGTCGAATATCTTGCCCAGCGTAAAGATATTGTTCGTCGTTCCGCCCGTGCCGTAGATATCGTTATGCATATCCCAGTTACCCAAATTGATTTGGATAAACCGCGTCCCCTGGTTCGCCGCCAATACTTGCTTGGCCACCAGGCAGGCGTTTCCGAAACCATTTGAAACGCCGCCCGCGCCATAGCGCATGCTATCGGCCGTCGTAAACCGGAACGCGGTGTCGACGACGGGATTGAACATCATCCCATTCGCCGACCCGTAGAACTTATCGAAGTCCTCCGCCGCTTTCCCCAACGGCGAATTCACGCGCAGCGGGTCATCCAAAGTGTGCAAAAACCGCAGCCTCGCGTCAGACCGCGTTTTCCCATCGGTGTTCGAAGTATTCGGCAGCCCCGTCGTCGTTGGCGTCACTTTAAACGGCGCATACGTCGCCGAAAAATAACCCGGTCCCATCGCCCCATTCGCATTCAATGCCAGAAACGTCGGGAACACTTGCGAAGCCGTTCGCTCCCGATCTTTTTCCGACGCCACCACCGTCCCCATGTTTGGCGACACGTCGCCCAGCGCCGCCGCCGGATTGCGCCCAATCTGCGTCCACGTCTGTCCCAGCGAATGCACCAGCGCCCACGCCCGCATCGACCGCACGATCGCGATTTTCCCCAAATGCGCGCCCAACAGCGGCATCACCCCGTTCGGCCACAGGATTCCATTCACCGTCTCCGCTTTCAACGAAGCCGGCGTCGACGGCCCCACTTTGCAATCAAAAGTGTCCACATGGCTCGGCGCGCCCGTCATCAGGACGAAGATCACGTTCTTCGCCGTATTCTTCGTGATCACCGGCGCGCGCTGCGCCTGCGCCAGCAGTGGCTGGGACAGGTAGGAGGCGCTGACGCCCGTTCCGGCAATTTCAAAAAACCGCCGCCGGGAAAGAAACGGCGCTTCGCTGTACGTCGCGTGCGCCCGAGGGTATTTCGCCAGATATTGTTGGAGTTTTTGCTCGTTCATGATGTCCGCCTAGTAGCTGAAAATGAAATCGATTTTGTTATAGAGCGACCACAGCAGATCCTCCGCCTGCGTCGTCCGAGTGCCGGTTCGCAACTGGCTCAGCCCCGCCGTCTTCTCGGCGTCGGTTGGATTGCGGGAAAGCACGGTCAGAAACAGCGTGTTGATCAACTCTTCATCGGACTTCGAAAGGTTTTTCTGCAACAGCAGCAATGCGTTCCCCGTCCCGCGAATCCGTGTCAGCACCAGCGGATCGTTCATCAGCGCCAGCGCCTGCGAGATCGACCCGTCATTCCGCCGATCCTCATCGTCGCGATTTCCCCGCAGAAACCCATCCAGAAAACGTGACACCGGCCCGCCTCTGTCCGGCGTGGTCGCCCCCTCCGGACTGCGCATCGTGTAAGCCTCCGTACGGCTAAGGCCCGGGTAGCTTCGCCCCAGATCGTAGCTCGGCGTTAGCCCGCTCGTTTGCACCAGCGCATCGTGCAACTCTTCGCCCCACAGCCGCCGCACGTAATGCCGCGCATACAGCGGTTCCCACGCCGGGTCCCACGTGCCGGGGTAACGGCTCGACATCTGGTACGCCTCCGACATCACAATCTGCCGCATCAGTTTCTTCACGTCGTATTTGAGCGTGACGAAATCCCCCGCCAAATCCCGCAGCAACGCCGCGTTGGTTGGCTGCAACGCCCATCCCTCATCGGTGGGCGGATTGTCCGGATCCAGCCGCGCCGGGTCGAATCCATCGGTCGGCGTCACCAGCGCCAGCCCAAAGAAATGCTCCCAAAGATAATTCACCGCCGCCTTGGAAAAGAGCGGATCAGCCACAATCTCCCGCGCATAAACGGTACGGTAATCCTCGCCCGCCGCCGGCTTTGCGCTCGTGAACAGATACGTGGGCGACACCGTCGTCTGCGTCCCAATCGGCGACCGCGCCGGCCGGTTCCCGGTCGTGGTGTTCAACGCATAATCGGTGCGCAGATTCGGATTCGGCCCAATCGCCCAATAGTAAGGCACAAAGCTATCGGTATTGATCGAGATCCTCGACATCGCCGTCCGCGAGAAAAAACTGGCCATCCCCCAACCCTGGCTCCGAGTCGCCGCTTTCCCCCAGATGCTCAATGTATCCAGATGTCCGCGCCCGTTATGGCAAAGAATGCAGTTCAAATGCCCCAAACCTAGAAACGTCTTCGCCACATCGGCGGCGCTCTGATCGTAGGTATCCTGCTGCGGCACTGCCGGCTGGAAACTCCCCGGCAGGAAGTTCAATTCCCCCTGCGTGTAGCTATTTCCGCCGGTCGCGACAATCAACTCCGTGGCCATCGTGCTGTAAGGCTTCGCGGTCTTCAACGCATTCGAAATCCACGTATAAAACGCCGAAACGCCTTCTTTCTCTCGCCGAATATTCAGGTTGATCGAGTTGTTCTTCAACAGATCGCCGTAGAACATCGTCCATTTGTCCACCCACGCCGTCGTCGCCAGCAACTCATCAATCAACACTTCCCGCTTATTCGTCCGCGCATCGGCAATGAACAGCGCCACTCGCTCCGGCGTGGGAATCCGTCCGGTCAAATCCAACGCCACGCGCCGGATAAACTCGTAGTCGTCCGTGCGCGCCGCCGCCGTCACGCCCTTCGACTGCAACGTGCCATAAATGTGCCTGTCAATCGTTCCCATCTCCTCCAACTGCAGTTGCGAATTGGTCCGGCTGCCGCCCGGCACAAAGCTTCGCACATCGCTCATGCGGCTCATCACTTGCGCCGTCAAATCCGTCAGCCGCCCCGGCTTGCGTCCATATTTGCCCGCTTCCAGAATTCGTTCGCGCTGCGGTCCCAGGAATGAGCATTCGGCGTCCTGCGCGATACATAGCGCCGAAAAAGCAAGGAATAGAGTTAGTCTCAAGCACATAGTCAATCTCCGTTTACAAAATACTTTCTGTCTACCGAAACACATCTGCCGATATGGAGTTTCAGAATAAGATTGGGTAAACATGAATCGCATCATTGCAGCACTCTTCCTCCTATCGGCGGAAAGTTCATTCTCACAGAGCTTATCGAATACGTCTCTCAACGGAAAATATTTTTTTCGCCACTTAATGATACTCGCCAACACCGCGGGATCCGTATCAGAGATGCGGACCGCCTATGGAGCCATCACTTTTAACGGCACCGGCGCGTACACCTATACGGGATCGCAGATCATCGCCAACGGCGCGCCCGCCGCCTTCACCGGCACCGGCACGTATTCCGTCAAGAGTACCGGCTACGTGACAATCTCTAATCTCCAGCGCGCCGGCACAGACCTCAACGTCGGCCTCGGCCAGGGCGCGGTCGTCGCCTCGTCCACCGAAACGACCGGCGTCTACGATCTCTTCGTCGCCATCCAAGCCCCCGTCGGCGGTCAGAGCAATGCCTCTCTCAGCGGCAACTACGATATCTCCGCCCTCGAATTCCCCGGCGGTGCCGCCACCCAAATGCGGAACGCCGCCTTCCGCCTCGCCGCCAGCGGAATAGGCAGTGCCGGCACACTCACAGTCACCGGCAAGGCCGCCAACGCCGCGGACCGCGTCGCCAACTCCACCATCGCCAACGCCACTTACACGGTCACCACCGATGGCTCCGGCACGCTAACCCTCCCCGGCTCCGCGCTTATCAACGGCGTTCGCTCCCTCTGGGTTTCGAGCGATGGAACCCTCGCCCTGTTTGGCTCCACCACTCCCGGCGGGCACGACCTCTGGGTCGGCACCAAATCTTTCAACGGCGCCGCCACCGCCGCCTCCTTCCGCAATCTGTTCTTCCGCGCCGGCCTACGCTACGAAGCCAACAAGGCCGGCGCCTACGCCGGTTCCTCCAACTCCATCGGCACGGGCAAACTCGTCTCCAGCCTCCGCGTCCGCCAGCCCGAAGGCGTCCTCGATTTCACCGGTGCCAACAACTACACAGTAAACGCCGACGGCACCGGGTTCATCGAACTCGGCCGCCTCGCCCTCGGACTCTCCACCAATAGTTTCCAAACTAACGGCGTCTCCACTGTCGACACCAATAATTACGAGATCAGCTTCGCGATAAAGGCCGCCGCCCCAACCGGGACCGGCGTCTTCATCAGTCCGCAAGGCGTCGTCAACGCCGCCAGTTTCGCCCCCGTCGGCGCGCCGCTCTCCCCCGGCGGCTTCTTCACGCTATTCGGTTCCGGCCTCGCCGCCGCGACCACAGTTGCCGGCAGCCTTCCCTTTCCCGCCACGCTGGGCAACGTCCAAGTCCTGGTCAACAACACTGCCGCGCCTCTCTATCTCACCAGCGCCGGGCAGATCAGCGCCCTCGTCCCCCTCACCGCCGCTGGCACCACGGCCAGCATCGTCGTCGTCAACAACGGCCAACGCTCCAACACCGTCGATCTCCCCCTCGCCCGTTCCTCCCCAGGCATCTTCACCATCCCCCCCGCCGGCACCGGACCCGGCGCTCTGCTCCACGCCAATTTCACCCTCGTCAACGCCGCCGCCCCCGCCAAGCGCGGTGAGACGCTTCTACTCTTCCTCACCGGCCTCGGTGCCGTGACGCCAACAATCGCCGATGGCTCCGCCGCGCCCTCCAGCCCTTTGAGCCTCGTCACCGCCGATGTCAAGGTCTACATCGGCGGCCGCCTCGCCACGGTGATTTTCAAAGGCCTCGCCCCCGGCCTGGCCGGCCTCTACCAAATTAATTTCACGGTTCCAGCCAACGCCGCCACCGGCTCCGCCGTGCCTTTGGCCATCGAGACGCCCGACGCTTTCCACGACATGGTCGACATCGCCGTGTCGAATTAGACATCCTGACATCTGGTACTAAGTGCTTTACACTCAATGTAGGCACACGGTGCGAATCTTCAGAGCCGTCGCAAGGCCACCTGGATGCGGCTTGGCGTGCAGCTGTTGCGCGAGCCGAAAAGGGCCCGATAGACACCGGTCGCGGCGGAGAAAGTTTCGATCAACGCATCGCCAGACCGAGGCTGGGGAAGATCGAATGGCGTACCAGACTCTCATTTTGTTCCCCTGCAGAGTAATGGCGTTTGCAGCCAGGCAGCGTCCGTCCGAACTTTTGAAAAGCGCCGAAATCGTGGAGCTGAAAACCGAATGAGCAGAAAATATAAGAGTGAAGCCATGTCCGCCATCCATGAATTGATGGCGGACTTGCACGCCGGAGGAGTCATCGACAAGCAAACCATGCGGCATTTCGATGACGCCTGCCTCACGCCGATCCGGCCATTAAAGCCGGAGGAGATAAAGGCCATCAGGGAAAAAGAAAACGTCAGCCAAACCGTTTTCGCCAACTACCTGAACGTCACCAGCAGTCTGATCAGCAAGTGGGAGCGTGGCGAAAAGCGGCCTTCCGGGGCATCGCTAAAGCTGCTGACACTGGTCGAGAAAAACGGGCTTTCCGCCGTCACGTAAGGCCCTGGATACCGCCGCCCCCACCCGCCCGCCCAACGTCATCTTCATCCTCGCTGACGCCCTCGGCTGGCGCGACACCTCCATCTGCGGCAGCACCCTTTGCGAAACCCCCAACATCGATAAACTCGCCGCCCGCGGCATCCGCTTCACCCAAGCCTACGCCGCCTGCCCCCTCTGCTCCCCCCGCGCCAGCATCCTCACCGGCCAATGGCCCGCCCGCCTCGGCATCACCATTCCCAGCGCCCACCTGCCCCAAGTCGTCCTGGAACAGACCATCGTCGCTAAGGCTCCACCCACCCTCAAGGCCCTCCAAGCCACAACCAAAACCCGGCTCCACACCGATTACTTCACCCTGGCCGAAGCCTACAAAGAGGCGGGCTACACCACCGCCCATTTCGGCAAATGGCACCTCGGTCGCGACCCCTACAATCCCCAAAACCAGGGCTTCGACATCGATCTCCCGCACACACCCGGCCCCAGCCCAGGCGGCGGCTATCTCGCCCCTTGGGCCTTCTGGCCGGACAAAGGCGCGCCCGGCGAACACATCGAGGATCGCATGGCGAAGGAAGCTTCAACATTCATCGCAAACCATCGCGACAAGCCGTTCTACATGAGCTATTGGGCCTTCTCCGTACACGCCCCCTGGCAAGCCAAGGCGGACGTGATCGAAAAATACCGGTCCAAAATCAAGGCAAACTCGCCGCAGAAAAACCCAATGTACGCCGCCATGGTCGAAAGTCTCGATCAAGCCGTCGGCCGCCTCATCGACGCCGTCGACAATGCCGGACTCCGCGATAACACCGTCATCGTCTTCTTCTCCGACAACGGCGGCGTCCACTGGCCATTAACCAAGCCTGGCCTCATGCATCCCGAATTCGATGGCACGCCCGCCACCAGCAACGCCCCCCCTCCGCGGCGGCAAAGCAACCCTCTACGAGGGCGGCACCCGCGAGCCCTGCATCGTCGTTTGGCCCGGACACGCCAAGCCCGGTGCCGTCAGCAACGAACTCGTCCAAAGCGTCGATTTCTACCCTACGCTCCTCGCCATCACCGGCCACAAGCCCCACGCAAATCTCACCCTCGACGGCATCGACATCCGCCCCGCCATCGAAGGCAAACGTCTCAAGCGCGACACGCTCTTCTGCCACTTCCCCCACTACACGCCGCTGACAGGCAACACCCCCGGCACCTGGGTTCGAAAAGGCGACTGGAAGCTCATCCGCTTTTACTGCGAGAATCCGGACCAGTCCGACAAACTTGAGCTCTACAATCTCGCCAGCGATCTCAGCGAGACAAACAACCTAGCCGCCACCGAGCCCAAACGAGCTCGCGAGATGAACGCCCTCATCGACGGCTTTCTTCAACGAACAAAAGCCGCCGTGCCCAAGCCGAATCCCGCCTATCGGGTTCCGCTTTAAAGGCAAAGCATCCTGATCCGTGTCCAAAATTCGAGTTTCCCGGCCCCAATGACGCCGGGAAACCCACGACAATCCAGATGCTGACCACGCTGCTCCGGCCCGCCAGCGGCAACCTTTCGCTCGACGCCGCAGTCACCGAAGGCTACTTCACCTTCGCGTACTTCTTAAACTCATCGGCAATCTTGGCCTCCGTCGAATCGCCCGGATGAATAATCAACCGGTACCGGAATCGCACAGCGCCGCCCTTGGCCAGCTTCAATTCGCCGTTCTTCGTCTTGTCGCGTTCAAAATCCCGCACGCCAAACGGATTGGCCGCAAACAGACCGTATCCGCGCGAATGCCAGTAGGTCGGATGCCGCGGATTGGAAGGATGGTCCAGAATCGCCAATCCCACTTTCTCGCCCTCCAGCGTCCCCGCGAAATCAACCCACGGCGAGCGGGTTCCCCACACCGCCTTCTCGCCCTCTTTCCCATCCGCTGTGCGCATCTTGCCGGAATGCTTTTCCTCCAGATCTGTCGCCAGCCGGATCGCGAACATACCCTCTTTTGTGTCGCCGAAGACAACGTCGTCCAGCGCCGTCAGCGTGACGTCGAAATCCACCCAGCGCTGCGTCGGATGCGAGTAGAAGGTCATCGTCCGCTGTTCAGCCAAGAGCCCCTTTCCCGACGGATCCTGCCACTCAAAATTCGCGCCAATGCTGCCCTGTTTCTTGCCGCTTTTCACAGCCGTCACCCGACGCGTAATGATCGTCCCCCGGCCCGCCTTCCCCGCGCCCTTCTGGTTTTTCTCATTCGCCCAGAAATCGACATCGTTCACCAGGCCGTGCGTCATCCACAGTCCGCGGTGATGCGGATGATCCTTCGCCTCCCCGGCGACCGTCTCCATCGGATAGGAGCGCGTGACGATCTTCCCCGTCGCCGTCCGCAGCGGATGCAGATACGGCTTCACGGCGTCCGCGCCGACAAAAAAGTCCGTGAACGGCTTGCCGTCAATGTTGACGGAGATCCGGTCAGGAGACTGCTTCACTTGCACCTGTGCGGCGCAGGCAACGGAAAAGGCGAAAAAAAGAAAACGGAGTTGCATCACTCACATTCGACCACAATTCGAAAACCCGTGTCACCCAGTGTCAGGCAGTGTCAGGCAGTGTCAGGCACCAAATATACAAACGTAACCGATACTCACCCCGGTTTTCTGGCAGCCAACTTCTCCACAAACGCCGGGTCCAATGCCGGGTCCTCCGTCTCAATGCGCCACGCCCAGAGTTCTCTTTTCAACCGCGCCTCCGCCGTCTTATGCTCCGGTTTTCCAGCCAGATTGCGGAACTCCACCGGATCCGTTTGCAAATCGTACAGCTCATATTCCGGCGGATCGGCATACGTCAAAAAAGCCTGCCGCGCATCGGCCGGTGCGTCGGTCGCCGACTTGGCGGCCGCATTGTCGCCGTCAATCCCGCGCGGCGGTTTCACCTTCCCGGCCCGCAAATTGTGTATCAATTTGTACCGGTCATCCCGGATCGCCCGCCGCGGATAAAAAATCCCCGCGCCATGAAAATGAAACTCCGCGGCCAGGAACTCGCGCCACTTCGCTTTCGGATCGCCCAGCACGCCCCGCAGCGATGCCCCATGCAGCTTATGCGTTGACCCCGCCGCGCCCGTCGCATCCAGAATCGTCGGCAGTATATCCACCGTCGAAACCATCTTCGCGCTCACGTGCGCCCGCGACACCCCCGGCCAGCGCACCAGAAACGGCACCCGTAAACCGGACTCATAAACCGTCGTCTTGCCGCGCTCAAACGGCGCCCCGTGGTCGCCAATAATAATCACGAGCGTGTCGTCCGCCTTGCCAGTCCGCTCCAACGCTTCCAGCAGCAACCCCACGCCCGTATCAAATCGCGCCACGGCATTCAGATAGTTCGCCGTCCTCTCGCGCTGCGAAGGATTGTCGACGCGCTGCCAGTCGAACAGCGTCGCCGCCGATGGCGCCAGCGGCCGCTCCGGTATCCCATCCACATCGGGAGGAAAGTACCACTCCCGCGGCTCACCCTTGGCAAACGCATGCGGATCCCCGAAGTTCACCATCAAAAAGAAGGGGCTGTCTTTCCGGATAAACGTCTCGGCCTGCGGCGCCACCGTCCGCACCCGCCGCGTCTCATTGGGCATCTGCCGGTAGTCCCAGAGGAAAGAGTCCTCCGGCTCCACATGCAGTTTGCCAATAATCCCCGTCCGGTATCCCGCGCGTTTCAGCAAGTTTGGAATCGTCTGCCCGCGCAACTCTTCGTGCAATTTGAAGCCGCCATTCGCCAACCCATACTGGCCGTTGGCATGCGGCATCAACCCCGTAAACATTGCCGAACGCGATGGGCTGCACGACGCCTGCGCCACATACGCCGTCTGAAACCGCACGCCACTCGCGGCAAACTTGTCCAAATGCGGCGTCGCGATGCGCTTCTCGCCATAGCAGCCCAAATACAACCCCAAATCATCGGCGGTGATGAACAACACATTCATCGGCCGCCGCTGGGCCAATAGCGGCAAGGAAGAAAACAGAAACGATCGCCGCGTCATACCCGTATGAACTTCCGTCCGTCAAACATCGCCTTGTTCGCCATATGCGGCCCGGCCACCGCGGCGGCAGCCACTTCCACCGGCGCATTCGGCTCCTGCCGTGTTTTGATGCAGTCCAGGAAGTTCTGCACATGAGCCTCCACCGGCACCGGCGCCAGCTTCTCCATTTGCGGTGCCGCGCCCCGTTTCCACGGCTCGCCCAGCACCTTGTACCCGGCATCGTCCAGAATCATTGTGGCCTTATCGCCTTGCAGGAAAATCGTCCAGCCGTTCTCAAAACTATTGCAGTAATCCAGCGTCCACGTCGCCATCATGTTCGGATATTCAAACACCGCGCTGAATACATCCGGATGCTCCGATCCCTTCATCTTGGCGACATACCCCGACGCCTGCGCCGCCGCCGGAGCGCCATTCTTCGTGAACCATTGCACGACGTCCATCAGATGCGTTCCCTGGTCCGTCATATTCCCGCCGGCGTAGTCGTAAAAGTACCGCCACCGCCGGAACCGCATCGGCTCCAATTCACGCGTCGGCGCCGTTCCCAGAAACCGGTTCCAATCCAGCTTGCCCGGCAGCGTCGAATTGTCCAAGGCCGCCGCGACGTTCCAATTCCACTGCGCCTTCACCAGCGCAATCCGTCCCAGCATCCCATCGTCAACTAGTTTCTTTGCCTCAATCAGCGCCGGCGCGGAACGCCGCTGCATCCCAATCTGCACCACCTGTTTCGACGCCCGGACAGCCTTGATCATCCGGTCGCTCTGCTCCAAACTGTGCGACAACGGCTTCTCCAGGTAAACGTCCTTTTTAGCGTCCAATGCTGCCATCAACATCGGCGCGTGCTGATGATCCGGCGAAGCAACGACCACACAATCAAAATTCGTCATCTGCAGCAGCTCGCGATAATCGAGGAACTTCTTCGCCTCCGGCTCCAGTTCAGAAGCCTTCTGCAAATTCGGTTCATAGACATCGCAGACCGCGGCGCACACCGCGCCAAGCTGTTTGAACTTACTCATCAGGTACCGCCCCCGCCCGCCAGTGGCGATAGCGGCGTAGGTGATCTTATCGTTCGCCCCAAACGCGCTCTGCGGAATGAAGAGCGGGGCCGCGCCAAGCGCCCCTACAAAACTGCGTCGATTCGTAGCCATTGTCGGAAACCCTTTCCGCCGCTACTCTATCAAATTCTCACTTTCAGAATGCTTCCTTTGAGCCAGCCAGCCGAATCGCCATATCAATAGCCGCCTCAAAGCTCGTTGTCGAAGCCATGGTACAAGCGATTATGTTTGAGGCGGGCGGCCCCAAACTGCTTCAGGCCGCGCCTTCTCCCACATGAATTGGGGCAGCAATGCCAGAACTTCCCGGGGAGTGACCGGCTTGATCGCATCATTTCTCGTGGACAACCAAGCAACGACCGCTCCAACCACACCGGCTACCGATCCGTCGTGCCTTGCCGGATCGTAAGCGGCTAGATCCGAGATGAAGCGCAGATAAGCATGGCCGCGCGGGACGAGCACTAACCAATCGTGTTCTTCCGCCGGATTCATGAACCGGCGGGCCATCGCGATTCCGAGTTCAAGCGGCATGTTGAACCGGCCAAAGTTCTCGTCTCCTTCACCCGTACATCGTGAAAGGGCATGGATTGAGTATCCGCTGTTGAAGATTGCGCGTGTGATTCGCGACAAACGCGTTTCAGAAACGTCACCGCTTTCAAGCGCGGAACGGGGCGTGAAACCGCAACAAACAGCCGCGAAAACAATGGCGTCGAAAGGACAATTG